>JAICHE010000129.1 GCA_025922755.1 Nitrososphaeraceae archaeon | reverse complement strand
GACCTCGTTTTGAATAACATCAGGAGTTCTGTTTTTATCATCAAGTGCTGAGATTTGATCAGAGGACAATAGTTTGTCATAAAGTGTAACATCATCAATTAATCCTGAGAAGTGATTCTCAAGCGTAGCCTCCTCTCTAATTGAGGGGGTAAATGCGCCGACTAGGACGTCGGATTTCAGCGAGATGTAAGGATGTATGTTTTGAGTCGATTCCTCAATTTGGTAGGACTTGGAATACCCTTCACTGATATTTTTAGAGTTTTCCTGAATTCCGTTTACAAATATCTTGATTTTCCCATCAGAGTATGTTGCAGAAATGTGAGTCCATTGTTCTGGTATTGAAGTATGTGATGAAACAGAATGCCATTTTATTCCATCATAAATTGAAAAGATTGCAACATGTTCTCCAACATTGTTGTTGTTAATTGATAAATCAAATGCATCAACTCCGCTTATCACAGATAATGTTTCTGCTGATCCCTTTTTGTAATCTGGTTTGACCCAGGTTGAAACCGTAAAGGAGTCTAATCTTTCAGGAAGGGAGTCATCTAATACGATGTAGTCATTGATGCCATCGAGGGATATTGCAGAATTTTTTTGATCAAGAATAACTAAAGCTTCGTTTGCAGAAAAACCTTCAGTGTTATCAAAGTAAATAGAATAAACAGGGTTTGGAATACTTGCATCAGTATTTGTTGAAGCAGAAGCATATCCCCAAAATGAGTTTCCAATAGAAAGTGGCATCGAAAACATAGATAGCATTGAAAACGCTACTACCACCCCAGATAATTTTGCGTACTTTACAGGTAGAGGATCTTCATCAGATAATCGATAAACTAACAGACCAAATGGAACTGCAAGTAAGAGAACTGCAAAAATATTTGCTGTACGGTCTTGTGGATCTGGTACGAGATAGTATTCTTCATCATGGAGTTGTACTAGTTGTTTTTCGTCTGATTTAATGTTGGCTCCTTGATTTGTAGTGTAAAGAAAATAGTTTTTTGACGAATCAGGCGTAATGGGTTCTCCAGTTAGAGGATCAGAAATAATAGATGATGCCATTCTTGGCAAATATGGTTGAGAAGAAGGACCAAAAACAAGATTGTCTGGATCAACAAAGGATTCATCGGCATATGCAGATGTGAATCCTAAAGAAAAAATCAATAAACCTGCCAGTACTGCATACTTATACAATTGAATATGCCACCCCGTAAGGAGACATTACAAAATTGTGTATGCTACACATACAGTAACAGTCTACTCTCCTATCGCCCATTTATGATATTATGATGAAAAATTGGTATTAAGTATTCCCATATGTAATTTTAAATTGTTACAAAATTCCTAATCTGAAAAGATCTATAAAGAACCTCAGAATTTGTCAAAAATTAGTAGAAAAAAGAAACGTCAAGTCCTTTTCAGAATCGGGCGATAGAGAGTTGGACCTGAGTTTCATTATTAGTATAATTGGAGTTAACTTAAGCTTGTGTATGTGAAAAAAAATACATACATCAATGAAAATTATCAAAGTCTGGAAAAATCACGCCTAAAAATACCATAAAAGCCAAAAATGGCTTTGGGCAAGAAAAATAAAACAAATGAATAGTATACTAACAACATAGTCCCAAAAAATTTAACTGTAAAAATACACAAAGTCTCATTGAAAAACACCATTTTGGGACTATCTTTGGCATTTGTTCTCTTGTTTAGTTTCCAATCATCATTTGGTTATACGGTGAATTATGAAAAATGGGGTCCCAAAATCAAAGATGTCTCTACTGTGTGTATAATAGAACCGGATTATCTAAAAAGTGAAATTCTCACCGAGTCTTTTTCAAAAAGATTGATGGATGAAACGAGAATTTCAATATCAGAGTGGGAGGTACAATTAAAAAATTTTGAGAGGGGTCGTGACAAATCGATGTGGGATATCAATCAAATTCCTATTTCTTTGGAGCAACAAAAAGATTTTGATTATGACCAGTGTCATATTTTTATCAAGTTCAAAGAAAAACCAGATTCTCAAGATGAATGGTACAAACTTTTAGGAAAAACAGTTTACGAGATTGGGGATACAGGAAGATCAGACATTACAATTTATTATGACAATATAAAATTCTGTAAAACAGAAGACAAAGATTGGATATATTTTGATCCTTGTTACGAAGCCAAACCACGGTTAATGCAACAAATTCAAAGTGTAGTTAAACATGAGTTCGGACATGCGCTTGGTTTAGGTCATTTCAAAGCTGATAAGCTTGATGTAAGTATTGCTTGGGCAAGAGGAACAATTACCGCGCCGTCAATCATGGCAGTGTTTAGTCATCAGAATTTAAATGAAAATATAATAACACCAAAAGATATTGTTGCAGTTCGATCCATTTATGGAGAAAATGGATTTTTGCCTGATGATGAAAAAATTATCACCTTTGATTCATTTGAAACATCATCAGACTTGTTTGTAATTCCAAAAGGAGAATTAGCTGTAGCAAGTGTCGAGGGTGTCATAAATAAAGACAGATATATTTCTGGAATTCAAGTGGACATTACATCCATTGATCCCAATCATTTAGTTCAAAATAGAAAGGTCCGAGTAAATTCAGAGGGGGGTTTTAGCTTTGATAAAATACTAAATGAAAATACAGTTAATGGAACGTATACAATCTTTGCTACATATAGAAATGAAAAAAGTCCAGAAATTTTAGTTGAGGTTCAACCCGAAATAATAGAGTTAAAAAAAGGAATTCCCAACTGGGTAAAAAATACTGTAGGATGGTGGGCTGAAGATCAAATTGATGAATATCAATTCATCTTAGGAATCCAACACCTAATATTGATAGGAGTGTTGAATCCAGAGTCATCAGAAGAACTGAAGGCAGGATATTTAGAAGAAAACATACCATTTGGGGTAAAAATTCCAAGATATGTAAAACAAACTTCCCTTTGGTGGACTGAAGGAAAGATTTCAGAGCAAGAGTTTATCGATGGAATTCAATATCTGATAAAAAAAGGATATCTTGTAATTTAGACATCAGAACTCTTTTAGGCAAAATTTCAGATAGTGTATTTATTAGGCCCAAATAGATTGTAGCTCGATGAAGATTGCAGTTTGCGGAATAGGTGTTGCAGGAAGTTATCTAATATCCAGACTAAAAGATTCTCATGAGGTTGTGGGTTTTGAAAGAATGCCTGAAAATAAACATGATTCTATTTGTGCATGGGGAACATGCAAGCCAAAAATGATAGAATTGTGTAAAAAATCAGGAGTAGACTTTGAAAAGTATGTAATTCATGATGGAAAAAATATGCATATTGAGATGAACAATAATGAAAAGTTCGACATTGGATTGCATGGTCTTTGTACATATGATAAGATTCAGTTAATCAAAGATTTTGTCAAGGGATGTAAAATAAACTATGGTGTAGCTCCAAAGCTTGAGGACCTAGAAAAAGAATTTGATCTAATTGTTGATTGCACAGGATTTCACAGAGTGTACCTACCAAAATTAGAAGAAGATTTCTTCTTACCAACATACGAGTATAAAGTGCAGTATGAAGACAAAGTTCCATATGATGATTTTCTTGTTAGACCATTTGAAAAAATGACAGGTTACTTTTGGTATTTTCCTTTAGGGAATAATTTGGCACATATTGGAGCAGGAGATTACAAGAAGAATCACATTAAAGCAACTGATGAATTTTTGCAAAAATATGGAGGCAAAGTAATCAAAACTGTAGGGAGACCGATAAGACTTGCAACACCAAATATGTGCAAACCATTTTTCAAGGGAAAGGTGGTTGGCGTAGGAGAATCAATTGGAACTGTTTATCCTTTACTTGGGGAGGGAATAATTCCAAGTATGGAATGTGTAAATATTTTTGTTAAAAATCTTGGAGACAATGATGCATATGAAAAAGAAGTTTTGGAACATTACAAGATTTACGGCAAAGTCTTTAATTTTGTTCGCAATAAAATGAAAAACAAATTCAGCATGATAAAACAAATCTCAGAATTGTTATCTATTTTTAGATACATGAAAAAAAATGAATCTCG
>JAICHE010000128.1 GCA_025922755.1 Nitrososphaeraceae archaeon | reverse complement strand
TTTTAGTAAAGGAAGAACCTTGCGAGTTTGTTTAATTTTTTTCAAGTCAATATCAGCATATGCAATACCTTGTTTCTTTTT
The DNA here is from genome assembly GCA_025922755.1 of Nitrososphaeraceae archaeon. GTDB lineage: Archaea > Thermoproteota > Nitrososphaeria > Nitrososphaerales > Nitrosopumilaceae > Nitrosomaritimum. The sequence goes on along the minus strand of JAICHE010000128.1, from coordinate 3,991 downwards.
CATGTCAACTAGAACTTTGCCGTATGGATCAACTATTATGCTTCGTCCGCAGTAAATGTTGCCAACTTGATCAGGGGCAACAATATAACATCCATTCTCTATTGCGCGGGTTTTGTTTATCGTAAGCCAATGCTCTTCTTTCATGTCACCTTTTACCCATGCTGATGGCGCAACCAAAATTTCAGAGCCTGCAGCTGCAAGTGATCTAGACATTTCTGGGAATCTCAAGTCATAACAAATCATCATCCCAAGTTTTCCAATTGATGTCTTTACTGGTTTTGCAATCTTTGATCCCGATGTCATCTTGTCTGATTCTCTAAATCCTAATGCATCATAAAGATGAATTTTTCTATAAGTAGAAATTACCTTGCCAGATTTGTCAACTACAAAGGATGTATCATACACCCTATCTCTTTTTGAGCTCTTTTCATAAAAAGAACCAACAACTTGGATGTGATTTTCTTTTGCAGTCTTTGCAATTGTACTTACAAAATTACCCTTTATGGTTTCAGCTAAACTGGCAAGTTGTTTTGGAGACTGAGATGAGCTAGTGTAAAACATCATAAATTCTGGAAATGCTACTAGTTTTGCTTTGTTTTTAGCAGCTTTGGAAATAAAACCAGTAATTTTTTTTAGATTTGTCTCTTTGTTAGTTGAGGCCTTGAATTGTACAATGGCTACCTTCATTGAGTTTTTAATTACAATTGAGAATAAAAGGATAAACCCGTAACTCATTTGGACTAGCCATAAATAGTTGATATGTTGAGAATAGGCATGTCACAAGAAAGCAAATGTCCATACTGCTCTTCTGTCTTTGAGGATAATGAGCAACTATCAAAACACATTGACAAGATTCACAACAATGAAGACGCGATAGGAACTCAAGGACTCTAAATTTTATTTTTTGATGGTACAATTATCTAATGTACCATTTTTGTTATTATGAAGAACTGTTCTAAATAGAATATACAACCAAGTGTATATGTGTCCTATTACTGGAAGAGAATTTCCAGTCATTTTTTTATTATAAAAAATAGTTAAAGTTGGTTTCCTGCCAAAAACCAGTTTTCCTTTGGATTATCCTCAAAGACTACAATGACGTGATTTTCTTTTGTTTTTAAAATATCAACTGCTGCCTTTGTGATAGCTTTTGCGTACTCGTCTTTTTGTTCTTGAGATCGTCCAGGATACATTGATACTGTTATCAAGGGCATGACAAAATGTGATTGATTCGTTGATTTATTCTTTAAAGTCAATAATCAGGTCTATATCCATAACGAGTTCCATATGTAAATTCTGAACCATGTGTTTTTTTGTACAAGTATCCTGAAGCAAGTCCTACTGCAAAACCTCCAATGTGTGCAAGATATGCTACACCACCACCTGCTACACCAAATCCACCAATGAAAAATGGCAACAAGTTTTGAAATACCAACCAAAATGGTAAGAACCATTTTGCCTGAACGTGCATCATTCTCCAAAAGAATCCCAACATCAAAAACGTCTGAATTCTTGCTCTTGGAAATATTACCAAGTATGCACCAAGCACCCCAGAAATTGCACCAGAAGCTCCTACTGCAGGGATTGGACTTGTTGCATCTCCCATGATGTGAATCAGTCCTGCTGCAACTCCCCATGCAAGATAAATTCCAAGATACTTTACTTTGCCAAACTTTGCTTCAATGTTATCACCAAAAATCCACAAAAATAACATGTTACCGCCAAGATGCATAGCTCCACCATGCAAGAATATTGAACTTAGAAGAGAAACATATGGTTCTGATGGACATTGAATTACTTGAGGTCCTGTACCAAAATCAATGGTTGATGCCGATGCACCTGTAATACAATTTGGAACTGCTCCCCAATTGTAAAACAAAGAAAAGGCATTTTGGTTTGTAAAGTCAAGAAATTGTCCTGTTACCATTACTTCAAGAAAAAATACAATTACATTGATTATGATTAAGGCATAAGTTACAGTTGGTCTGAAACCTGGGGGATGAGGATTCTCATCACGTAATGGAAGCATTAGATGTTAAATTTGATTGAAAATTCTATAATAAGATTATTCTTAATATTCAGTGAAATGTGCTTAGATAACAATTGAAAAAGATAATAATTATTGCAATTGTTGTGATTTCACTTTCAGTTTATTTTGCAATGACTGTTTTTGTTTTGCCAGAGAAATTTCTTGCAAAAGAGCAGTTAGCTCCTCGTCCATTTTTAGAAGCTAAAGTATCAAGTACAGAAATTGATTTGGGAGAATCATTTAGACTCAGCACAGTTTCTGAAAACATAGGAGATTATGGAGACATTCACATTCTTTCTGTTTCCTTTCCGACCTTGTCAGAAATTGGACAGAATGTAAAAATTGTAAGTTATGATTTTTCAAACACACCAATTTACATTGAGGTTGGAGACGAGATTGGTGCAAAATACAGTGGAGGTTTGGAGACAATTATTGCTCAGTATCCATCAATTGAGGCTATGAATAGACCTGTTTATCCAGAGTCAAAGTATGTTATGGATCTTCAAATTACACCTGACCAACCTGGGCCTTTTACTATGTATGTAAAATCAATTGATATTCCACATGCCAATTCTTTTTCTCATTATCCAATAGATGGCACACTTGATCATCAGGAAGAATATGTCTTGGTGTATGCAGTAAATGTTAATCCCTAATATTTTGAAACAATGTTAACTGAAACATTATGGAAGTAAGACAGAATCAATTTTGGAATTTGCAAAATTATGCTGACAAAATTTTCATATCTGGCAGTATTCTTGTAAGTCTTGGCATATTACTTGTAACAGTTGGCGGGAGCTGGGATATTACCAATCATTTACTAAACAAACCTGAGACGTTTTTTTCGCCTCCGCATTTTTTGATGTACTCAGGAGTAGGAATTGGACTAATTGGTGTGGCAATTGCTTTTTTGGGATACAGGAATCTACAAGACTCTAAGGAAGCCTTTAGGTTACCACTCAGACTAAAATTTCTTGGAATTGCCTTGTTGATTGGAGCAGGGCCATTTGATTATGTTTGGCATTCTAATTTTGGATTGGATGGATTGTTGAGTCCTCCCCACTTTACTTTACTTGCAGGGATGCTGCTTTGTAGTATTGGGGGAATGTTTGGCATTACAAGATTTTTACATTTAAAATCCTCAAGTAATTTAACAAGATATCTAATTGTTTTAGGAGTACTGCCTGTTTGGCTTGCAGGGTCTGGAATAATTTCATCGTTGTCTTTACCGTTTTCAAACACAGATTATTTCGAATTCAATCCTGATTCGTCCTTTGCTTTTGTAATAGCAACTGTAGCATATCCATTTTTGATTTCATTGATTTGTATCACTGCTGCAAAACTATCTAATTTCAAACCGGGAATAATTTCAATTGTTGGTGGTTTGTTTGTTTTAATTTATGGCATGACTGCAATTGTTCCAAACTTTGCACTGTTAGAATCTGTAGAATTCTATTCAATGAACATGATTCCCTTTGTAATGGCAGACCTGATTGTTTCATTTGGAAAGACCAAAAAAGTCACAATGGTTGCAGGAGGAATTCTTGGTTCAATGTTTTACATGGTGTATTACCCTTACGTGATGTACACCTACAATGAGCTTTTGCTTGGAAAACTTGTGTCACCTAGCATGATTTATCACACATATTTTGAATTAATGCCACAAGTAATGCAATTTACAATAATTCCATCTATTGTTATGGGAATAATTGCTGTTTTTGTTGCATACAAATTTTCAAATAAAATTATGATAAAAAACTAGATGAGTGATAGAGAAGTTATACACGCAAAATTCCTTTTTGAATTAGAAATTGCAATCCTTGAACAAAGGTTTCATCATCGATTTGGCCATCTGACCACCAAGCTGCATTGTTTTTTATCCAAGCTGGTATCTCTTGTGAATCTGAAGATTCTTGTTGAGTTTTGGGAATTAGTATAATGTCGTTTTTGATCAAGTACTCT
>JAICHE010000127.1 GCA_025922755.1 Nitrososphaeraceae archaeon | reverse complement strand
GATTCCATATGAGCTCCCAATATCCAAAATATTGATTGGTCTTGAGAGTTTTTTGTATAGTTGTTCAGCAAGTGATAGATAAAGTGATTTCGTTTTATCAGGAATACGATAATGCAATCTTTTCATTTCCTCAAGATAATCTGTAGGAAACTTTTGCGTGTAAATATCTGTGAAATCTTTTTTTACGACTAACTCCTCCATGATGGGGTTTGTTATCAATTAACCAGTTATAAAACCAGCTGCAGAAATTAGAAAATCACAAAAAATTGCTCAACATATTTTATTGGTATTTGTATCTGTGAATAAGATAAATTCTATCCTGATCATTTGAATAACGTTGAAAAGAATAAACAGATTTGTCTTTCATGTCTGAGAAATTCTTTGTATAAGGGGTTAGGTAATCGTAAATGTCTGGGAAAAACAAAAATTTCTTCAAGAATGCCAAAATGAACTGGAAGAATATTTCGTCATGATTTGGACAAAATTAATTGAATTGAAAGTCTTGCTGATGAAATTTTTTGTATGGTTAAAGCTCGAGGAATTAATTTACAATCGTAAAAAACCAAATCTACAAAAATTGGGGGGTGTTAGTTTATTTTTCTTTTTTAGTAGAGTCTTCTTTTTTTGACTCTTCTTTTTTGTTGTCGTTACCGACAACAATTGTTGGATTATTTTCTTTTGTCATGTCTATATAGAGCTGTATGATCAATATATACCCGCGTATTAACCATTATAGAAATATAATTACCTATATAGAAATTTAGGCATAAAATTCAAAATTTACGCTGGTATATATCCGAGAACAACATACAAAAAATATGTTGAGAAAAATAGTTAAAATTTTGAAAAATAAATCGTGCAAAAATAAAACAACTGATGATATAGATGCATTCAAAGAATATGAAAAATCCAAAAAAGTAGATTCGGAGTCAAATGAAATACCAATGTGAAAAGTGTAATTTTCATTGGGAAGGAACGTTCCATACTTTTGAAAAAGTACGCGAACATGAAAAAATACATGTTGAAAAATTAAAATCTATCCGGTGTAAGGTTTGCAACACTAGAAAACTTGATCAAAAAACTAGCAAGGACACATGGGAGTGTAACATATGTGGAAACCTACTTAATGCAGACGGCCAAGTAATTAGTTCACAAAAACAATGAACTTTCTCTCAAATTTGGAATTTCTAGTCTAATTAAGTCATACAGTACTCTTTTTAACAATTTTCATGTTTTAAAAATATGTCAAATCAATTGTACTGTGCAAAATGTCACAAACTAAAATATACAAGATTTGCAAAACAACAAAAATGTGAATGTCAAACAATATAGAAACATTCTAGTAAAATAGCAACATATTCTAAATATTCACATCATGAATGACATATAATTAACATAAATTTCATGCTTTGACAACTTTTATTTTCATTAACTCCAATTTTTAATTGAAGAAATAATCACATATGTGCTGTTTAATTCACTCACTAGGATATATTAACGCTAAAATACGCTCAATGAATCTATGTCAGATCCAGAAATTTTAAAATGTAAACACTATCGTCAATCTAATGGGTCTTTTTACTGCATACATTGTGGGAAGTTACTGGATTAAAAAAATTAATTGAATTTGAAATCTATGTGTTTACAATCATCATAATTCTAAACTTCCTACACCACTATCTGCCGATACCTGTTCGTAATTATTGGTATGACAATTAGGACATACTCCTCTAGAAAATTTTTCAAAATACACAGTTCCACAATCTGAGCAGACTTTCAAATCTTTCACGTCTATCATGGCAATTTACCACAACGACTAGACTTAAGCGTATTGAATTTCTGATTCTATATCCTTAGAAGTAGGTTTTTCATTTGTTAAAGCATCACGGTAAAAAGGTAATAAATGCCCTATTATCCGATAGATGAATTTCAGTTATAGAGGAGTCGGTTAACTGAAAAAAGATCCTATTTTCAAAAAAATAATTTCAAATCCAATCGCTAAAGGGTTAATACAAACAATGACAATACAATGTGTTGTCAAATTTATCCGTTAAAAACTCAAAATTGGAGATCTGTAAACAAGGATATACTGAATTGGTTAAATGACACTTGTAAATGATGTCTGGTATGACAACGAATTGAACTTCAAGTATGGTGACCACAAATTTGCATTATTGCCAAACAGCAATAGTATTTCAATTGTAATATGTTCAATCTGTCTAGAGTCAAGGATGTATCTTTCTTTGATGAATATGGCTGATTGCAAGGGAATTAAACCGTAATGATGATGGTTTGGAATGACTGAAACAAGAAATAATTTAGACGTAATTAATGGTGTGACTTTACTTAACACATGTCTGGTATGCCATAATAAATTCAAACCAGTAGCCAGCATGATCGATGAGCCATTATGTGATTCATGTTCAAAGAAAAAATAGTTTAGTCAGAAAAATATCTGAACAAAGTGTATTTTAGATTATAGTGCTAGTATTTTTTTGTGTCCATATCTGTTCATTGTATTGGTGACATTTACAGTCTGATGCCTTTGTCTTGCATTTAGTCTGATGCAATGTCTTTTTGCACTTTTTACATGTAGGATCTCTCCAACTTGCTTGATTCCCACAATTTACACAATACAAATTTAGTTTCTCCAAACATTGCAGCCGATGATTAATTCAGAGAATTGCGGTGATAAAGAAATTTTTACCATGCATAATTAGAACATACTAACATATAAGATACAAAAATTTTCAACCCTGATAATTTTATGTATCTGAGAATGGTTATTAGTAATGTTTACCCAATATAGTTATGGATTTTACTGGAATGTATATGCTAAATACTCCAGAATATTCTGAAGAAAAAATTAAAAAGGCTCTTGAATTTTTGTATGAGGATAAAAAAAATGCATTCAAGGAAATATCTCAGGCATTTATCGGAGAAAAGGACTTAAACAAAACTGCAAACTGGAAGGGATTTGTTTTGAATTTTTGTTTAGATGTAGGAGAGTCATTTAAAATATGGTCTGGCCAAATTCCACCAACTGAAACCTCGCCACAAAAAACCCTTACAATTCTAAGACAAGTTGGTAACGGTTTAACATCTATGAACCAACTAATGCATATACTAAACATTTCATATACTATTTCAGTAGAATTTAAAGAAATTTACAAACGTTTGAAATGATATTTTTAGGTAAATGTACTCGCTAACTAAGACTTGAATATTTCTACTAGCAACAAGGTTTTGCAAATAATGCTTTAACTGTGTTTTCTACTCTTGTAAGTCTAAGATTCTTTCAAGATATTGTTTTTATCTGGTAGGCTCTGGATTCAAACCTTATTGTAGGTTTATTGAAAAATTTTGTAACATTATTAGCAATCATATGTGCTTTCTTCATTCTGATAATTTTCTGAATCTTCAATATTGAGGTGGTAGAGAATTATTTTTCTAAAAGACATTTTACATCACACCAAATGCATAATCGCTTACTGACCTTGACTTATTACGATTATTACATCTCATTTCTTCTTCAATTTTCTGCATTGTCATATTTTCACTGTGTTATTGCAATTGTAGTCTTGTTCAGGCATTTTGAGTGAATTTGTTTGTCAGTATTGATATTACATTTGTTGCAAATAAACTCAATTGGAGTTTTACAAAAACTGCAATTTTGGTAAACCTCCATCCTTAGTCCACATTTTCTGCAAGAATCATTTCTCATTGGTTATTGCACATTGTTATCTGTATTAAAGGGATGTAAAGTTAGTTTCAACTAAGGTAGTCTCATTGCATTAATTGTGACAACTTTTTCTAGTTTTAAAATACAAATTAAATCAAAAAATATTCTAAATATTTTAACAGACAACAGAACGGTCTGTTATCCAAACAAATTAGAACTTTTCAGCATCAACATATCTTTACAGATGTTTTGTGGAGCAAAGGGACTCCTTAATACAGAGTGTCGCCTATTATTATTGATGAGTTTTTTGAATGATTATACTTGCATCTTCAATTATGATGGAAAATTTCAAATTGTAAATATCTATTCTATCACGGAGAAAATTCACATGAAGTGTGAATT
>JAICHE010000126.1 GCA_025922755.1 Nitrososphaeraceae archaeon | reverse complement strand
TGAGCATATTCATCTTTAATTTTCATAGCAAGACACCAAAAGTGAGATGGAGTCCAAACAAATACCAAAAATCCAATCAAGAATCCCAGCAAATCCATAGAACCAGTAGCAGCTGACCATCCGGCCCAAGCTGCTGCACTTCCGGCAATCCCGCCTATTTCTATGTTAGATGAATTTAGTCGTTTTAACCACGCAGTGTAGATTATCACGTATGAAAAAATTCCCAAGGCAATAAAAAAGGCCGAAACAGCATTTAGCATAAAGTAACCATAGATTACTGAAATGCAACTTACAACCAAGCCATAAATCAAAACTTTGGATGCAGAAATTCTGCCAGAAGGGATAGGGCGTTGACTGGTTCGTTTCATTTTGGGATCAATGTCTCTGTCATAATAGTGATTTAGAGCACTGGATCCTGCAGATGCTAAAGATCCTGCTACAATGATATGAATCAGTCCAAGATTATCTAACTCAGGTCCTACCAGTTTACTCGCTGCATACATGGAGGTAACTGCAGTTATTACTAACAAAACAATAATTCGTGGTTTGGATACTTCCACTATTTCCTTAAAACCCAATCTCCTTCTCTCCTCTTTAGTAGCCATTTAATTTATTCGACTTTGATGATCCATGGAATTTCAAAAGGAATAAGTATATCACCGCGACCAGCTAGCATGAATGAGTAACTGGGACCTCATGATGCCAGGCATGGGATTGACAGCCATAGGTTTGGCCGGTGTAACAATTTCCTATGCAGGCCTTGCACATACTTTCATTGATGGAATGCATGCTTTGACAGGACTGACTATGTTTGTTGGACTAATTTTCCTAGCTGCAGGAATTCTAGATGGAGGAGTGTCTACCAGCAATAGAGCAAAAGCAACAACTTTGGTTGTAATTTCAATAGCTCTTGGATTTGGAATGTTTGCATTTACAATGAATACAATTGAATCAACCAATGTATTTGCAGGAATATTGTTGGCCATTGCAATGCCTGCAATAGTAATTGCATATGTGGCAGCAAAAATGCCAAAGAGAATAAAGCCAATAGGAACCATAATCGCACTAGCTTCCGTTACAGGTATCGTTACATTTGTTGCATTTGGATTTGTAAGTCCTGACACATACATACTGGCAGATGAAGTTGTAGAAGAAGAGATTGAAGAAGGTCCAACAGGACCCATATACCCAATTACAATATTAAAAAATTCAGGAGTTCAGGGAAATCCTGATTATGATCCTGATGTTACCTATGTTCCACTAGGCTACGTAGTAGAATGGACAAATGAAGACACTATCGCACACACTGTTACTAGTTCTGAGGATGTAGGTGAAACATTTGATTCTGGTTTATTTAATGAGGGAGAAAATTATCGTCTCGATACTAGCGAGTTAGAGCTAGGAGAATACGAATACTTTTGTATTGTCCATCCATGGATGAAAGCTAAATTAGTAATAGAAGAACCAAAAGAGCCAGCTACGGTATCAATCCCAGAAGGAGCAGGAATTCAAAAGGAAGGGCAGGTTTACTATGACCCAGAAGTACTTCACATAGCTAGTGGAACCCCAGTTATTTGGTCAAATGATGATTCTGCAGCACATACGGTAACTTCAGGAACTGCACAAAGCGGCCCAACAGGACTATTTGACTCTGGAATGATAATGGCAGGTGAAACTTTCGAGTATGCATTTATTTCTGCAGGGAATATTGACTACTATTGTGTTGTACATCCATGGATGGTCGGCACCGTCGAAGTAGGATAAGATTGCAAAAAATAATCTTAACAAAAGACCAAAAAGAAATTCTCTCAAATCACGCCGAACAAGAAAACCCAAATGAATCGTGTGCAATATTATTTGGAAAAGAATCTGGAGAAACAACATTTGTAGAAAAAATTTTTCTGACAGAAAACATCGAGAATTCACCTGCCAACTTTACAATCTCAGCAGAACAAAGGCTAGAGGCAGACAAAATCGAAAGAGAGTCAGATTTGAAAATTATAGGTATTTTTCATTCTCATCCTAATTCAGAGGCATATCCATCAAACACCGATAAAAAATTCATGGAGTTGAACCCAGAGATATGGATTATTTTTTCTGGCATCTCAAAAGATTTCAAAGCATACATTTTGGACAACGATATTAAAGTAATCTCAATAGAGATCAAATAGCTATTTTTCTAACCTAAATGTTCCTCGCTTTCCATCTGCAATACCTAGGACAGACTTGTCTGGAGAAATGATTTTTCCAATTACGTTAACAGGGGATGCAGGAGTAATCTCCCCTTTTACACTAATTGGTGTTGGCCCATAAAAAAGACATATAGCTTTTCCAGTTGGCCAGTATGCAACATCATTCAGATCAACAGGAGATTTTGCATTTTCTTCTGAAACGATTACAGGAGAAGATGAGGAATAAATTTCCTCACCCCACACGTTAAGATCCACACTAAATGGCAAGGATTTTAAAAAAAAATCAACAGTTTTTGGAGAAAATTCATCATCTATTTCTAAATCGATTCGTGAGTTTTCAATTTCTAGTTGAACAGAATGTTTCATAATTTTGGATATAAGGCAAGATAGAACACCATTACTCTGAAAAAATCCAGAAATTCAAAATATTTTAAAAAGGAACCCCATAATTGTTTTCTAAACAATATACTCATAGCTATGTATATCTTTGAAGTCATTATTTGAGAAACATGGTAAAAAAAGGAGATGTAGTTTACCCTACAGGGTATGAACCCACAATAAAAGATGAAAAATCAATGGAAACAAGACAGTCTCTTCTCAATGTAATTTTAGGGGATCATTCACAGGAAATATCAGAAGATCTTGATACAGACCTTTTTGAGGTTATGAAACGCCGACGATCAACCAGAAAATTTGATAACAAATCTGTAGAAGACTGGAAGGTAGACAAAATTTTAGCTGCTGCAGATACTGCACCAACAGCTGGGAACTTTCAAGGATTCGAGGTATTTTATATCAAAAATGAAAAATTAAAAGAACAGTTGGTAAAGGCTGCAAATGATCAACCATATGTAAATTCCCCAATTGTCCTAGTATATTGTAAGAATCCTAGCCGTGTAAAATTACAATTTCCAGACAAAATGTTAAAAAAATTTGCGATACAAGATGCAACCCTTGCTGCTGCCTATTCTCAGTTAGCAGCTACAGCATTGGGTTTGAGCACCATTTGGATTGGCATGATTGATGAAAAAAAGGTTGCAGAAATTATTGGAACAGATTTGGTTCCATCTTCAATATTGTGTATTGGGTATCCAATAAAACGGAAACACCCAAAACCTAGAAGAAATCTCTCTGAACTCATTCATGTGCTTGAGTGAATTTTTAGTTTTCAGAGATCTTATTTGTAAAGGGAATGATCTTTGAATTAAATATCCCTTTTTCCCATTAGTGTTATGGAAATTCACGTATACGACACTTATGTCAAAGCAGCTGATGGTCACACCATGCACTTTGATGTAATCACTGGAGAAAAAGACCATGAAAAAGCCATTGAATACGGCAAAGAGTGGTTAAAATCCATAGGAGAGGAAGGTGCAACTATGACAGCTAATGAATGTCAATTTTGTCATTCTCAAGGAGCTCCAGAACCTGTTGAGCAGGCAATAAAAGAGCAAGGTTATTTCATCCAAAAGATGGAAGGATGTCCTTAAACATCTTTTTTCCTTTTTAAAATTACGTTATCTAGATTTTTTAATTACTCTGATGTGGAGTATCCATGGAAGAACCCAAGTATGCAAAATGGACAATTGAGGGAGATAAGAAAACAAAATGGATTTGTGGATGCTTCCAAACAGTAGATGATTATTTCAAATTCTGCGAGAAACACAATGATACTTTGAAAAAAGCCATTCAGGCTCAAGTAGATGAATTAGATATGACTCGTATTGTTGAGGAGTGATTAGATTGCAAGTATTGCAACAAATGCAGATACGAATACAATTGCAATAGTGTTGAGTAACTTGATAACCGTGTTCAGAGCTGGTCCTGCAGTATCTTTGTAAGGGTCACCAATGATATCACCTACAACTGCAACTTTGTGTATTTCGGATCCTTTTTCACCTTGCATTTCAACTAACTTCTTTGCATTATCC
>JAICHE010000125.1 GCA_025922755.1 Nitrososphaeraceae archaeon | reverse complement strand
TGATGCAAGATATGATGGATATCCTTCTTCAGCAGGCATCTCTTCTAGACGTCCACTCATTTCTCTGAGAGATTCTGCCCATCTACTTGTAGAATCAGCAACAAGTACAACATCTTTACCCATGTCTCTATAATATTCGGCAATAGTTACACCAGTATAGATACTTGCTTCTCTTGCAGCCACTGGCATGTTACTAGTATTTGCAACCAAAACTGTTCTATCCATTAGAGGTTTTCCTGTTCTTGGATCTTTTAGGTGTGGGAATTCAACGAGAACTTCTGTCATCTCATTACCTCTTTCGCCACAACCGATGTAAACTACAACTTGAGAATCTGCCCATTTTGCAATCTGGTGAAGGGTAACTGTTTTTCCAGTTCCAAAAGCACCTGGAATTGAACCTGTTCCTCCTTTTGCAATTGGGAAAAATGTATCAATAACACGTTGTCCAGTTAAAAGAGGAACTGTAGGATCATATCTTTTTAAAAATGGTCTGGGTTTTCTAACAGGCCATTTGTGGTACATTTTAAGTGGGATTGTTTGTCCATCGTTTTCAGTAGCTGCTATTTCGGCCTCTAAATCGTAATCGCCTTCACTTGCAATTCTCTGGATTTTTCCACCCTTATGATCAGGTGGAACCATGATTGAATGTTCAATTAAATCAGTTTCTTGTACTGTTCCAAGTATAGTTCCTGCTGTAACATGAGCTCCCTCACTAACTTTTGGAACAAAATGATATTTTTTAGTTAAATCTACAGGGGTTGTAGTGATTCCTCTTCCTATGTATGAACCTGAAGCTTTCGATAATTCTTTTAGAGGTCTTTGAATTCCATCATAAATTTGTCCAATAATTCCAGGACCCAATAATACACTAAGTGGGTTACCAGTTCCGACTACAGGTTCGCCTGGCTTTAATCCACTTGTTGATTCGTAAACTTGGATAAATGCAACATCTCCAGTTAATCGGATTACTTCTCCTACAAGTTTTGAGTTTCCAACTGTCACTGTCTCATACATTTTTGCATCAGACATTCCATCTGCTCTTACAGCCGGACCACTGACCCAAACAATTCTACCTTGAGCTGCCATACTAATTACCTACTCCGAATTGAGTTGCAATATCTTTCCTAATTAAAGGCTTCAATCGTTCCATTCTGGCATCAACAGTATTGTCAAATGTCATAGAGCCATCTTTGGATTTTACTTTAACGCCACCAAGACAATCTATTGTTTCGGTTGATAATTCTGATCCAGGGTATTGAGATAGCATAGATTGAACAATTTCTTTATCTTTAGAGTTTGTAAAAACAACGATTTCCGTCGTTCCAAGTATTTTGGTGGATTCATCTAAGAGAGATTTTATTAAATTAGAATAGTCGCCGCTACGGTCAGCATTTGCAATTTCATCAATTGCCTTTGAGAATACTTTGTTAATTGATTCTTCAATAGTAGTAAGTTGTTTGTTTCTTGCTTCAAGGTCTGCACTTCCCATAATCTGTTTTTCAATTTTATCAGCCTCTTTTTTACCATCGTTGATGATTTGGTCATACTCTTGTTCAAGAGTTTTAGTAGAATTTTCTAATTTTTGTTGAGATTCTGTGAGTGCTTCATTGAGACTAGATAGAATATTTGATTCTGTTTGGCCGATAATTTTGTCTATAGTACGTTCTAGTGCAGAATCAGATGCCAATGTGTGGCGTTGACTTGATAATAGATTTTAATGTTTGGGAATTGGTCAAATCAGAAAGATATTAAAATCAAAGAAAAAATCATTTGATTATCTTGGCTACAGCCGATCTGAAACTTGGGACAGTTATTTTGCCAAGAAGTGAGTCTCCACGAGCAATTTCTAGATTAACTGAGTTTGAATGGTTTCACAAAATTGAGACAGATAATGACCTTGTGACTCCAGAAATTGATGATCTTCTCTTAGAGGCACAAAAAACATATCAGGAAATTGATGATGTAGTCAAAGGTTTAGGAATTCCACTAAATGTTGGAATTATGGAGATTCTATTCAAGGGAACTGTAATCAAAAAGAAGGATTATGAGATTGACGAAGTTGAAGATATGGTAAAGTATCTCAAACAAACTGCTCCTTCTATTATTGAGAAACCTGCTGAACTTTTAGAAGAAGCTGCAAATACCAAACTAGCAATTGAAGAGCTTACTTCACTGAAGGAGACTCTAGAGGTGATTAAGAAATTGAATATTGATTTGTCAGGATTTGGATTAATGAAATATTTTTACACAAATCTTTTTGTTATCAATTCTGCAGACTTTGAAGAAATTAGTCGTTCTCTGGAAGGTATTACAATTTACAAATATGATTTAGAAAATAAAGAAAAATCAGCAATACTTGTTATTTCTGATGCACAAGATTCTGAAAAAGTACTCAAGGTTCTAAGAAGTTTTAATTCTAATGTATTTACAATACCACAAGGAATGCCTCAAATACCAAGTGAGGCATATGCCAATGCTACAAATAAAATCAAAGAGTTAACAGAAAAACAAACATCAATTGCAAAACAGCTTGCAAAACTTACCAAAAGTCTAAGACGGGACATTTTATCTATACACGAAAAAGCCCAAGTTGCTAAAGATGTCCTTGAGAGTCTCAGAAAGCCTGGCGGTACAAGGCACTTTGCCGTAATCCAGGGATTTATTCCAAATAAGATGGAAAAGAAGTTTCAAGAAACTACCAATGAATGGACATCAATCGTTGAAGACGTAACTGATCCTAAACTAGTCAATGAATTACCAACTCTCTTTGATAACAAGAGATTTGTTAGAACTTTTGAGGTAATTACCAAGAGTCAAGGTATTCCAAAGAAGGGAGAACCAGACCCAACCCCAATGATTGCTCTAATGTGGCCAATCTTCTATGGTTTGATGTTTGCAGATATGGGTCACGGGTTACTTTTGATGGGATTAGGATTATTATTCAAGGTAAAAGGACAAGGCGAATTATCACGATGGGGAATGTTAATAGCAATTTCTGGAGCCTCAGCTGCAATAGCTGGTGTAGGTGCAGGAGAAGCGTTTGGATACCACCTAGATCATATGGGTCCCTTTGAGGGATTGTTAGAAGAAGGTGGTGCTCTTTATTCTGTAAGTTGGATTGTTGGAATTCTTAGTGTTGCAGAACTTTCATTTGATCAAGTAATTAACATTCTCAAAGTTTCATTATTCCTTGGAATAGTCCACTTAGTTTGGGCAATGGTTCTAAGAATGCAAAGACTAGTTCAAACAGGTCAGAAACTTGTTTTGTATATGGAAGCAATTCCAAATCTTACACTATACGGTGGAATAGTTGTGATTATGATGTGTGCAATTGGTTCCCAGTATGATGTAATGAATATGTATTCACGAGTTCACACCGAAGCTGTACCATGGGTTACAGTTTTCTTGGGTGATTGGGCTCAAGTATGGATTGTCACTAGAATAGCAGTAGTAATTGTAATTGCCTCAATGGTATTAATGATGGTTGGAGGAATTTTACATTCAAAGAAACACCCAGAAGATGGAGGAGATCCTGCTAGTGTGGTAATGGAAGTATTTCTTGGAAAAACAGTAGAAGCACTTGCTCATACAATTAGTTATGCTCGGCTGGGAATTATGCTTCTTGTACATGCGGCATTATTATTGACAGTTAACAATGCATTTTCATCATTAGGTGGTGCAGAGTCTGGAGGTGCAATGGCAATGATCATTGGAGGAAACTTGGGAATTATGATGATTGAAGGATTGATTGTGTATATCCAGTCCCTCAGATTGCATTTGTATGAGTTCTTTACAAAATGGTATGCTGGTGGTTCACAACCATTTGCTCAATTAAGACAAGAATTAATCTACAATAATTTTATCTGGAAAAAAAAGTAAACAATTTTTAAAATAAAAAATTCTAGTCACTTTTGGCTTTGTCGTGACCTTTTTTGGCAGCATTCTTTGTTCCTTCATATCCTTTAGTACCAAGTTCTGCACCTTTTTCAACACCTTTCTTTCCAAGGTCGGTTCCTTTTTCAACACCTTTTTCTGCAGTGTCTTTGATTTTTTTTAGAAATCCCATGCAATTCTTTTTCATTTGTAGTACAAAAACAATGTGGTGAATTTATCATCAAATTATTTTTCAACTGGAAGATCCAAGTGGT
>JAICHE010000124.1 GCA_025922755.1 Nitrososphaeraceae archaeon | reverse complement strand
GTTTTCCTCACACCATTCTATTCCATTCTCCGTAAAGTACCCATTTGAAAAAAACGGATTTGCATATCCAGTTTGACTGGGATAAAAAACACTTGTTAGTACAAAAAGAGTCAATCCTAACCCAAAAACTTTGTTCAACTACGCTCACCAACTAAATTTATGATTAATATTTTACTATTCTAAGTTAATTGGACAAAATCATTCAAAACTAAAAAACTTCAATTTAGATGACATTTCTTTTTGTAAGGGAACTATTTTTACTCATAGAGGCAATCTGGTCTTGCAAATCTAAATTATAGCATGACAAAGAGCAAAATCCCTCTCTTTTATCTTCCATTTCTCGTCCACATCTCTTACATCTGGCCATTTTTTGACAAATTTTTCCTATAACCGGTATATAATAACGATTTCTAACCAGCAATTTTTTCTACTATTTCACTAAAAATCCAAGGTCCACACTTACTATCTCCTTCCTCGTTTACAAAAAACCCTTTTTCATTTAGTTGATTAATAATATTAACAGAAAAGGGCAATGCTCCAGTAGCACCTGGTGAGTTATAATTGAGAATGTGAAATGACGAAGGTTCTTCCAGGAGAATTACATCTGGTACAAATTTTCCATTTTCATCTATTACAGAAGATCTTATTCCAGCTGTGCCTTTCTCAGTAATCTTATCTGCATCAATTTTTGGCAAGAAACTTTTTACTCTGTCTATCATTGACGATTTTGACATAGAGGACTGAATTTCATTTATTGCAAGTTCTTGAAATTGTTTGTCAAATATTGCTTTTCTAGCACCTGATCCTAGCATTTCAAGCATCTTGGGAATAAATTCTTTGAGATTTTCTGTTTTTCTATATCCATATGGGCTAAAAACAGGAACTGCATTTGGTCCAATTTCACAAGTTCCATCTACTCTGATTATCCAATGTGGATCTAAAAACGGATAATCTGGAAATTCTGGAACTGAATACACACTCCTTTTCGTTAAATTGTAGTATTCTTCTGGAGCTTTCCAATACTCTCCCCTAAAATGAACATCTGTCAAATTTTTTGCAATATCTACACTATGTGCAATGTCTATAGATTCTCCACCAGCTGCATTGATAATGAACTTTGCAAAAATTTCATGTTCGTGATTCAAAATTATTTTCCATTTGTTATTTTCTTTTTTTATGTCTGTGACTTTGGTGTTTAAAAGAAACTTTATTCCATTTTGTTTACTGTCTTTCATTAATGATTTTGTTAAAATTGAATAATCTGTTGACGCATCTTTGTATACACAAAGGGCTGCATCACATAATATTTCTGGTTCTGATTTTTTTAACTCGGATTTTGATAAAAGTTCTATTTGTTCTTCTAAGAGGCCATTTTGTTTTCCCCATTTAAGATATTTTTCAAGAACTTTTGTACCTTTACTATCTCTTGAAACTTCAATAACTCCATCCTCTTTGAAGGGTAAGTTATTGAGTTGGGAGTATGTTTTCCACATATCATATCCTTGAAAAGCTGCTTTTGCAAACATCTTTTTTTTATCTGGATTGTACAGATACGGGGCATGGACTTTTCCAGTATTTCTTCCACTTGTATGAAATGCTACATTTGGGGCCTGCTCGACCACTGCAATTGTTTTTGACTTGTTAAGATATGACAAAAAATATGATAATGAGGTTCCAAGAATTCCTCCACCTATAATTACAAGATCAAAATTATGTGCCAACTATTTCATTTCTTGTTTGATTTTACTTAATATTAAATTCAATATTCAACAATCAAGCTTAATATCGCATAATAATTCATTGGCATACATGTTTCCTGACAAATGCTCAATAACAGAACAAGGAAAACCCTGTGTAAATCCTCCTGAATTTGTTGTTTCTATTACTGTTGAGACCGAAGAGTATATGGTCGGTGTCACCTGTGGCAAACACAAACAGATTGTATCAGGAAAAATTAAAATTCTTCAAAAAGAAAATAAGGTTCCTTCTGGAAAAGTAGGATTTTCACCATTAAAAGCTGTTGGAACAGATTGTATTCATGGTGATGAAGAAGATTTCATTCAATTAGACACAAAAAATTTTAAAAATTGAAATAATTTTAATTTTTTAATAAAGTTATTGCTTTATGAAATATTATCTGATCTAGTGCACATCAAAGATGTTTTATTGATAGTAAAGAATACCTCTGCAACAAGCGAAATAAAAACTAATAATCTTACAATTAGGCAAAATGAAAAATGGATAACTATTGGAAGTAACGATGATCCTGCACATCTTCACATTAATTCAGAAATGATAAAATCCGTCAAGTTTATTGAGGAAAAAAAACCTGAACGTACAAGCTTTAGTGTAAGGTTTTATGACCAAAATCAGGAGCGTGTAATTGCTGCTTTTTTTACCAAAATGTATGATGAAAACAAAAATCTAGATATTTCTAGAAAAAATCTTTATGATGATTTACAAAAAAAATTTGGTTCTGTAATTCAAATTTAAAATAAAAAAAATCTTGTCTGAAAAGACAAGGAAAAATATTATTGTTGTAATTCTTTTTTCTTCTTCTCTTTTTCAGTTTGTTGTTTTGCTAATTCTAATTCTTCATTAGTATGTTTGAATTTTTTCAACCTATTTTTAGATGATATTGTTTATATAAAAACCGCAGTATTTTTTTTAAATACAAATTGTGGCTAAATCTACCTTTGGTTTCTAATACCCTACAGAAAACTTTGGTTTTTTACCTACAATCCCCAATTGAAGATTTTCTATTGTAATTTTGGCCATTTTTGATCTTGTTTCTTTTGTGGAACTTCCAATATGTGGTGCTAATACAACATTATCAATTTTTGTAAGAGGATGGTTTTTCCCAATAGGTTCTGATTCAAAAACATCCAGTCCCGCACCGGCAATTATTTTATTTTTTAATGCCTCAATTAGGTGATTTTCATTAATTATTTTTCCTCTGGCGGTATTAATTAAAAATGACGAATTTTTCATCTTTTTAAAAATTTTTTTATCGAATAATTGTTCTGTATGTTTAGAATGTGGCACATGAATTGAAATAATGTCACTTTGAGCCAGTAATTTTTCAAAGGTTACATATTTTGCTCCTAATGATCTTTCTTTTGTTTTACTAACTTTGTTTCGATTATGGTATATTATATTCATGTCAAATGATTTTGCTCGTTTTGCCAAGGCACTACCGATTCGCCCCATTCCAAAAATCCCTAAAGTTTTATCCTGCAAATCTGTACCCACATAATCATATGCGCCATAGATCTCTTTCCAATTTCCATTTCTTATTGTTCTGTCTCCTTCAGAAACACGGCGCATAATATCAAGCATTAAAGAAAACGCAAGATCTGCTGTGGCTCCGGTTAGAACTTCGGGAGTGTATCCCACTCTTATTTTTCTCTCTTTTGCATATTCTGTGTCAATATGATCAAAACCTACACTGTATGTGCTAATCACTTTGAGATTTTTTGCACAATCTATTAGTTCTCTCCCAATCACGTCATAAGGAAAACAAATGAGGCCGTCTATGTCTTTAATCTTGGATGCTAATCTTTTCTTAGGGATTGGAATTTTTCCAGAATGAATTTCAATATCATATTGTTTTTTCAATTCTTTTAATGCAAAATCATGAAGAGTTCTAGTTAGAAACACACGTTTTTTCTCCATCATAACTGAAATTCATCTCAAACCATTTATACGATTTCTTTCTAGACTTCTCAGATGAGTTCTGAAGAGGAAGAGGAATTTGCCATATGTGTAGAATGCGGAAATTCGATCGAGAAATGTGTTTGTGTTTGTCCTTATTGTGGTGAACGTGATAAATGTGAATGTGCGCTGTTTGATGCAGCTACAGGTGGTTAGTAAAATATTTTCACCATGTTATTAATATCTGCAAAAAATTGGTAATTTACTATGGATTCTGTTGATTTTACTTGGTTAATTGGTGGGCCACAAGGAAGTGGAGTTGAATCAGGAGCTAATGTCTTTTCCAAAGTATGTGCTGAATTAGGATATCAAGTTTTTGGAAAAAGGGAATTTCACTCCAATATTAAAGGCGAACATAGTTACTTTACAGTAAGAATTTCTGATAAACAAATTCGTTCAAATCTTAATGATGTGACATTAATGATTTCTTTTGATGCTGAAACAATCTTC
>JAICHE010000123.1 GCA_025922755.1 Nitrososphaeraceae archaeon | reverse complement strand
TTAAATTCAAGAGTATTTCAGGTAAATCCATCTAAGAAATTTTTTGGTCCTAAAAAATTCAAAAAGTCTAAACTAAGTTTAGATAACATTTTAATTTTAAATTTTGATTTTAAGATGAGGAGTCCAGACATAATATGGGGTCAAATTAAACGAGCAACAAAATCATTAAAAACTCAATTAGAAATTGGCGGTTTCAAAGTTTTACGCAGTACATCTTATAACGATGAAAAAAAAGAAGCATATCTAATTTTTCTGTTAGAATCTCCGTTAATTCCTAAAAAATACCCAAAAATCGGACCAGAGTTTTTCAGAGAGAAAGATTGTAGAAGTTTTGTTTCTAAAAATATTTTGAAATCAGATTTAATGTGGATAAATGAAGATAGAAAAATTGTTTCCCTAGAAAAAAGAAAGAATTTTGAAGCTGTAAAATTCTTATCTGAATTTCTAAAACAGAATTTGCAAACTGGAATTCCAAAGGGGTTACAGGATGATTTTAGGAGTGGATTTAAGATATTTTTAGGCTCAAAAGGCATACCCAAATCCATTAAAAAGGTAGTAAATGAGATAACCTCAACTGATGGCACGGCATTTTATTTCAATTAAGAAATTATCCGAGGAACCGTATTCTGGAATTCTAGGTTATCCAAAATCAACCAAACGACAGATTAATTCTAGAATTTCAGAGTTAGAAAAATTGCAAATAAAATCAATTTCTTTTACTGGTCCAACAACAATAGGCAAATTAGAAATTTTGGGGAAGGGTTATGTTGGAATTGTTGTTTTAGCAAAAAGAAAAAGTAAGTATGTGGCTTTGAAGATTAGAAGATTAGATTCTCAGAGAACTGAAATGAAAAATGAGGCAAAACTTCTCAAATTAGTAAATTCAGTTAATGTTGGCCCTAAGCTTTTTGATCATAGTAAAAATTTTGTTGTTATGGAGTATCTTGATGGTGAAAAAATTGGAAAATGGATTAACTCATTGAAAGGTCGTGGGAGATCCAAGAAATTGAAATCTACAATAAAAGACATTTTACAGGATTGTTTCAAATTAGACCAAATCGGGTTTGATCATGGGGAATTAAGCAGTATTTCTAAACATGTGATAATTGGAGAAAAGAAATGTGCAATAATTGATTTTGAAAGTTCTAGTACAAAAAG
Organism: Nitrososphaeraceae archaeon; assembly: GCA_025922755.1. Lineage (GTDB taxonomy): Archaea > Thermoproteota > Nitrososphaeria > Nitrososphaerales > Nitrosopumilaceae > Nitrosomaritimum. The sequence goes on along the minus strand of JAICHE010000123.1, from coordinate 3,020 downwards.
AAGGCCATCAAATGTAACCTCAATTACTCAAGCAATTTTTATTGGTTCAGGAATTGGAAAACAAGTACAAAAAATCTACAAAATCCCTTCAAAAGAAAAAATTATTGGTGCGCTTAGAATTTACAAACAAAATCAATCTCAGGAAAGTTTTGATAATCTTTTGAAGGTTTTGAAATTATGATTTTTTAAAAATATTAAATTTCATGCCTAAACAGGGTAATTTACTTGAAAATATCCAATTTGATAATCGTCAATTTGTTTTTAGTATATTCAAATTAATTCTAACTTGATGAAATTTCTCATTTCTCTATTAGTAATCTCAATTTTAGTGGTAGGAGGTAGTGGAATCGGTATTTATCTTATTGAATCACCACACGAGGATGCTCAAATAACAAACCTAATTGATGCCTTTTGGTGGGCTTCAGCTACAGTTACTACTGTAGGTTATGGAGATGTAGTTCCTGTAACAGAACCTGGAAGAATAATGGGAATTGTTTTGATGTTTGTAGGAATTTCCATTATTGGTGCTTTTATTTCTGCTTTAGGAGCAAGACTAGTAGGTTCTAGAATAAAGAAGCGAGAGACAATTGAATCAGATACCAAATCTTTAATCATTAAAAGGATCTCAGAAATTGAAAGATTAGAAAAACATGAAGTTGATTTATTGATAAATATGGTAAAAGACCTTCATGATGAGTTGCATCATAAAAAAATTTAAGAATATAGATTTGAATTTAGAAAATTATTTTCTTTTTTATTATCCAATCTAAGTTAATCTTTTTTGTTTTGATTGAATTATTTTACAATCAAGACTGGAACTTTGGCTTTATGTAAGACGTAATTTGATACACTTCCAAGAAATGCTTCTTTGATAGCACCTAGTCCTCTTGCACCTATAACAATCAAATCAACTTTATGGTCTTTTGAATAACGGACAATATCAAATCCTGGATCTCCCCCTCTGATAATTTTGTAACTGAGCTGAACACCATGTCTAGCTGCCTTTGTTTTAGCAGATTCCATTAACAGTTCGGCTGATTTTTTACTTCCAGACTCTAATTTTCTTTTTTTAAGTATCATACTTGTTGGAACGCTGATTACATGTAATCCAATTATCGTTGCCTGACATTGTCTTGCAAAATAGATAGCATCATCAAATCCTCTGAGGGAATTTTTAGAGCCGTCAAGAGGCACAAGAATTTTTTTAATTTTGTTTTGAATCATATCTAGATGTCAAACTATTTCTATTAAAAAACTATCATTTTTTAGATTGTTTTTTCTTTTGATATAAAAGAAATTTTTGTTAAAGGTAAATTGTAAGGCCAGTATTTAGCTACTCTTCCTCTTGATATCGTGGGTTAGCAATCTTACAAGGACCACATAATGTTTTTTCCCAAGGATCTAATATTTCCCCACAGGAATCACATTTCTGAATTGGTTGGTTTATCTTTTCTAGTTCTTCTTTTATGACAGAATCCAAATAGCCATAAATTTTGATTGATTGAGATGAATCATATTTTTCTTCAATTAGTTGGATCAGATCGTCTAAATTTTTCTTGAAAGTTTCTTTTTTTGTTTTAAGATCGTCAGACACTGGTTAATTCAATATTATTGATAATAATTATGTTTTAAAAGGTTCAAGATATCTTTCAGATATGGGTTTTTTTGATAAGCTAAAAAAGAATATTGAGATAAAACAATCAAAAATAGATTCTAAAACAACTCAAAAAAATTTGGAAAAAATTCCCAAGTTAGAAAGAGCTTTGAAAGAAAATCCTACCAGTTTTGATTTAATTTATCAATTATATGGTTGTTATATCGAATTGTCAAATTCTGAAAAAAAGATTGAATGTTTAGAAAAAATGCACAAAATAAGACCCAATGATGCATTTCCACTAAATCAGTTGGCTCAGATCTATTATTCTGAATTAGAAAATCCTGAGAAAGGTAAATTTTATCAAGACAAGGCAAACAAAATTAATTCAAACAAGTTTCTTTAATCAATGAATTTTTGATTTAATTCCTTTGGCTTTCTTTGTATATCTAATATTTTTTATTTCATTTTTAAAGAGAGAACTTCTAGTGAATCTAACTCGCTCTTTTTTTCTTTTTTTTCTTTAATTCATCTGGGGGATGGCATTGTACAGGAAGGTTATCCTCATCATCCATGTAGATTCTCTTATAATCTTAGAATTAAGAGTTATTTAAAATCAAAATATTTCACTTGTTAGAAACAAACTGCTTTAGTCAAAGTTGTATGGGACCGGCAGGATTTGAACCTGCGACCACTAGTCCCCCAGACTAGTATCATACCAAGCTAGACGACGATCCCTTATGGTGTACGCACAAAATGAAATTATTAAATCGTCGTATTAGTAATAAGAATCAATGAAGATTTGTAGTGTTTGTCATAAAATTTCTGGCTCTGGTCAAGATCATCTAGATTGTATACAAAAAAGGCGAGTAGAACTAGAAGATGAAGATTTTAAAAGTAAAATTTCTGAAAAACTAGAATTGTCAAAAAACCCTCAGGATTTGGGTGTAGAAGTAAAAGCAATTTTGGAGCATCTAACAAGAGAAAAAGACAGCAAAGACTAACTATAGCCATTTGGTGAGTCTTTCTTTTTCAAATTGCAGTTTCTCGTTGAGATGTTCAGGTGTTGATTCTGTTAGTCTGGTAGATGGTTTTGGTCCTGAAAACATATCAACTTCAATTAACGAAGCAGTATTTCTTCCTGATTCAATAAAACATCCACCTTTACCATCAAATAGTGTATTATCTTCCTTTGAATGAATTTTAGAAATTATATTTTGAGCAACAATAAGTCCTTCACCTTCTGCAAATACTCCTGCTTTAGGTACTGCTAAAGTTTCTGTCACCTTGAGACTAGTTACATCACCAATTGCATATACATTATCGTATGAAGTTTTACAATCTCTATTGATTGGAATAAAATTATCTTGGTTGGCCAATCCAGATTCATAAATTACATCCGGAGCAACATGTGGAGGTATAGCCA
>JAICHE010000122.1 GCA_025922755.1 Nitrososphaeraceae archaeon | reverse complement strand
GAACCTTTTCTTCCGATAACAATTCCTGGCCTCGTAACGTGTAGTGCTACTCTAGTTCCTGTTGGTGTTTTTGAAATTTCGGCATGAGAAAAACCTGCTTCTTTGATTGCATCTCTAAGATAGTCTTTGAGAAGCATCATGTTGTAGTTATCTTTGATTACGTTTTTGACTGCTGACATTTTAAATCTCCTGGGCCACCAACTCTACATGTGTTAGTACATTGTTCTTTGGAGTTGCTCTTCCCATTGCTCTTGGTGTGAATCTTTTTACTAAAACTCCTTTGTGAACTGTTGCGTTTATGATTTTTAATCTATCTAAATCCATTCCTTTGTATTCTGCATTTGATTCTAAATTATCTAAAACTTTGATAAACTCTTTTGCCGATTTTTGTGGATATCGTCCTGACATCATGCCGGGGTCGGACCTATGTCCTACTTGATTTTTATATCTTCTAAAGGCTATTGCTCGTTCTTTGTTAATGACTGCTTGCAGATAATCTCGTGCTTTTTCAATGGAGAGACCTTTGATTGCTACTGCAATTTCTCTTGCATGCTTGTGGGAGATGTCTTTTTCTCTTAGAGAAGAGCGAACATGCTTTGTAGTATCATAATTTTGAAACGCGTAGTCGAATCTTCCCATAATAATCACTTCAATGGTACGTAGAGACTGGATCTGGATGCGCCTACACCTGGTGCTCCGTGGTTTACTCTCTTGTTGGTAATTACATATTCTCCAAGATAATGTCCGACCATTTCGGTTTTGATTGATACTGGGACAAATTCTTTTCCTGAGAAAACATTTACTGTGACTCCTACCATATATGGGAGGACAATCAAATCTCTAAGGTGGGTTTTGATTGGTGTTTTTAATTTGCCTGCTTTTGCGGCTTTAATTTCTTCAATTAATTTTCTTTTTCCATCAGTAATTCCTCTGGTGAGGGATCTTCTTTGTCTTGAATTAAACAATTGGAATAATTTTTCCAATGAAGTATTGTCCAAATCCTCTTTTGAGAGTCCTCTGTATGTAAATTCTTTAACCATTTCTTTTCTCCTGTGTTAGTGGTTTTGAGGTTTTGTGGTCCATATTATAGCATTCCTATCTTTGTTGCCAAGTCTCTTGCTTTTTCAGTTGTTTCAAATTGAACAAAGGCCTTTTTACCATAGATTGTTCTTGCAGTGTTTACATTAGTTGCTTTTTGATTGTAAAGGGTGCTCACAGCTTCGATGATCTCTGGCTTGCTTGCTTCTCTGTTTACTATAAAACAAATCTTACTTTCATTTTCCACCATTGCAAATGTTTTTTCGGTAATGTATGGCTTCAAAATAATTTTACTTGCCTGATCTACGTTCATTGGGTCTTCTCCATCAAGTTAAGGTGCGTTGAGTTTATTTTGGCAATTTCTTCAATTGCCCCTTTTGAATATACTGTTAATCTAATTGGATCAGATCCAGGTGATAAATCTAATACACTGAGATCTTTTACTGATCTTGCCTCTACACCTGGAATTGAACCGCATGCTTTGCGAATTTTTTCAGAATCTTTTGTTACAAACAAAACACTCTTTCCAACTTTTTTGGCTCTTCCTCTAAGAGATGATTGACCACTTCTTGGTTTTCTTGTTTGCAATCTTTCTACATCTTTTGAGAGTTTTAGAGAATCTAGAACTTTGGACAATTCACTTGCCTTGGAAATTGATTCAATGTCATCTGACACTATGATTGGAAATGATTCAATTTCTTCTACTTTGTGACCTCTTGATAATACTTTGTCCTTTGAAGCAGTTGCTGCAATAGCAGAACACAATGCAAGTTTGTTTTCTTTTTTGTTTAACTTTTTGTAAATTACCTTGTTTACGTTGGGTGGGTGAGCTTGTCTTCCTCCTCTGATGGATGCAACTTCTCCTGCTTGGCCTTGTCGTCCGCCACCACCTCCGCGCATTCTTGCAATACGTGCAATGCCTTGACCTGTTGGAGGTGAGTTTGAATCTGCTACCACATCCATTCCTGCAGTTGGATGTCTTCCTTGTCTTTGGAATTTGTGAGAATTAAGATTAGTCCATGCTTTGTGGATTAACTCTCTTCTAAATGGAGTGGAAAACACTAGTGGTAATTCGATTTCCCCTTCTTTGTCTCCATTAATGTTTAGGGATGTTGTTTTAGTCATACTACTACCTCCAAAATATTAGGTTTTGATACTTTAGCTGGGGCATTTCTTATTTGGCTTCTGAGTTTGATTAGTCTTCTATATGTTCCTGGAACTGAACCTTTGAGAATAATATAGTCTCCTTTAACGAGGCCAAAGTGCTTGTAACCTCCATCTGGATTAATTTTTAATTCATTATTTTCAGTGTTTCCCATAATCATTATTCTTTTGTCGTATTCGATTCTTTGATGAAATCCCATCTGTCCTGCTCTTGGTACTGTATACATGACGTATTGTGGGGATATTGGACCAAGTGAACCCAATTCTCTTACTGTCTTTCTTGATTTGCGTTGTTTTTTCTTTGCGCCAAATCTCTGAATGACACCTTGCCATCCCTTACCTTTTGTAATGGCAGCTACATCAACAGTTGATCCTAATTCAAAAATTTGATCAATTTTAATTTCTTTACCTAATAGTTCCTTTACATGTGCAAACTGTTTTTCAATATCTCCTCCACGAACTGATGCCTCAAAGACATATGGCTTTTTTTGTTCAAGCCCTGCTGCTCTTGGTGATACTGCAACAATTGCAAAAATTTCTTTAATTTTTTTAAGATGTTTTTCGGCTTCTTCAATAGCCCCTTCCTTGCTTTTTAGTGTAATTTCCTTTGCAATATTTTTTGGAATGTCCTTTGCATAGACATCAAACTCGGCATGTGCGCCATCTATATTTTTAGAATACCCTCTTATTCCCAAAACTGTTACAGGTGGAGTAACTAAAACGGTCCCAAGACTAACTAGTTGCTTTCCTGCGTTTGGAGTTTTGTCACGATCATCAATGCTGACAATTTGAACACACCCTGCTTTGAACCCGCAATGGGCCAAGATCTTTGGCTCTTCTGATTCAATTTCAGGCCAAGCACGAATTCTTGCCTCCATGCTTTTTGCACGTCCTCTAGGTGAATATGCAAGACTTCCTCTTCTTGGCTGACTGTGTTTTCTAGCTCCCATGGATAAATCGAAATCGACGATATCCGACTAATAAACCATGTGAGAATATCGTTAACCTACTAAAAAATACTGGTTAACGAAAGTTTTCCATAACTATGGGGCTAGTGTTTCATTGATTAAATTCCAAATAGTTATTCCACCGATAATCACTCCGATTATGCCCATCCCAATCGCTAGTATCAAAAAATTCTTTTTTTCTTTCATTTTATCCAGTACTGTAGGCATTGATGATAGATAATGTTCCAAGTAGTGCCTCCTCTAGTCTTACAGTCTCAGTTGCCTGGTTTGGAAAAAAATTCAAAGTCTTTGAGTTTTGCAGATTGCTCATTTTACCGCCAATAATTTGGTGAACTCCTTGTTCAGGTGATCCAAAAACCACCAAAACCGGTTTTCCTGAATTCGTGTATCCTGTAACTTGCTCTTTTGTGGCAGTTTTTCCTTTTCTTGAAGTAACTATGGTCAATCCCTTCCATTCTTTGATTAGTGAAAAGAGATTTGATCTCTCTTTTAGTGTGTATCCCCAATAAACTGGAGCTTCTTCTTTTGTAATTGGCTTTACCTCAAAGTTTGGATATCCTGACTTGAATTGAACTGTAGTTCTCTTTCCGAGTTTTTCTTGACCATAATAAGGGACAAGTGTGTTAATGCCAACATCTACGAATCTTTTTCCCTTGTAGCTTACAGTGATGCCTTCTCTCACATCTCCTTTCTTGATTTTTTTTGCATCTGCCGGTGTGATGTGGCTGGGAATTTTTAGAGGATGCAAAACCCCTGCAAATTTCAAATCATTCATCTTTGGGAATAATCTCTTTCGTAAAAACTGAGGCGTTTCCAAGTATTTTAAAATCAATAACATCAAGTTTCTATCTTCTTTATTATTTCCATCCTGGTAGATGTAAATTGTATTTACTCGAAAAATTGCACAGGCTCTTGCAATCTCTGAGATTTTTCTTGTCTTGTCAACTTTCTTGGTTTCATCAGAAAGTGACGAATCAGGGATGGCAATAGATAGATTCAATGTAATGTTTTTTGT
>JAICHE010000121.1 GCA_025922755.1 Nitrososphaeraceae archaeon | reverse complement strand
TTCTTATATTTGGAATCAATACTGGATTTTTAGCAGTTTTAGCAATATCTGTAACAATCATGACTCTTGTTTTGCTCAAGTTCACAAATCTGCGTGGCTACTCAAAGGGGTTTGTCATCTTTTTTAGTTTACTAATCTTGGTTTTGACTGGTTTGAGCAGGTTCACTGATCTTACCCCCAGCACTTTTGAGGTTTTTTTGTATTTCTTGTATCAGCTTGGGCTCACGATAGGAATCTTAGCTGGAACGGTTCGAAAAATAAAACCCAAAAAACAAGACATGAGATAAAATTTTCAAAGGTTTAAATCTACTATATTTTGATTTTAAACTGACATCGAATTCAAACCGTTCGGGGAACAAGCTGGCAGTCCATGCGTTGGACTGTCAGCCCCATTAATTATTCTAGTTTAATGATTCTAATTCTTTTACTTGAGTTTTAATGTAATCAAAACCTTCTTGCCAAAATTTGGGGGATCTGATGTCTAGCCCGTGTTCATCTAAAAGTGTCTCTGGTTTTTTTGAGCCACCTGCAGCTAGAATGTCAATGTAATGTGACGCAAATTCATTTCCTTCTTTTTTGTATCTTTGAAACAAAGATAGTGCAAGCAAGTTACCAAAAGAATACGCATAGCAATAAAATGGTGTGTGGTAGAAATGAGGAATACAGCTCCATTCAATAGCAAAATCATCAGATAATACAACAGAACTTCCAAATTGCTCTTTTAGATTTTTGAGATATGTTTTTGATATTTCATCAATGGTAGTGCCTTGTCCAATTTGCTCATGTGCATCCTTTTCAAAAATTGTAAAAAAAGACTGTCTCATAATTGTAGCATATAGATCGTCAATTTTTTCTGAGAGCATTATCTTTTTTTCAGTATTTGAGATTTCACTTGAAATATTATCATAAAGTAACAATTCTGAAAACGTTGATGCAGTCTCTGCTAGTGGGAGGGGTGCATCTTGAACAAGTATGGATCTGTCTTGGGCTGCCTGGCTATGAACTGCATGACCTAACTCATGGGCTAGTGTGAAAACATCTCGTGATTTTCCAGTAAAATTAATCAAAACAAATGGTGTGATTTTTGGAGTTAGGGTGCTGCAAAATGCTCCATCTCTTTTCCCAGGTCTAATTGAAGAGTCAATGTGTTTTTCATCAAATACATTTTTTGCATATTGTGCAAGTTTTGGGCTAAATTTACCAAGGGATTCAAAGACAAGTTTTACTGATTTATCGTATGGATATTTTTTTTCTTTGATGTTGGAAGACGATGGTGCATACAAATCATATCTTCTAAGTTTTTTCATCTTTAGCATCTTTGCCTTTTGCATGAAAAATTTTTGAAAAACCGGAGAATTTTTTCTACACACCTGCAAGAGGGACTCGATGGTTTTGTCATCTACATCATTACCAATATTTCTCATTGATATTGGGGATTTGTATCCGCGAATGTCTATTCCTTCATGTCTCCAATTCAGCACAATATTTTGATAGATTTCTCCTATGACTCCTTTATTTTCGGAATATTTGGTAAGTAAAACTTTGTAGGCGTTTTCTCTGGTCTTTGCATTGGTACTTCTAACAAAATTTGTAAGCTCCTCTCTTGTAAGAATTTTTGATTTGTTCCCAACTTTCATTTTGTACTTGTATGCATTTGTGATTTTATCATACAATTTTACGAGAGCTGATATTCCTGTGACATCAAGCGTGTTGATTATTTTTTCTTCAGGTTCACTTAGAGAATATTTTGCAATGAGCCTTTTGTGTTTTAGGTATTCTGAAAGTTCTCCAGACTCCTTCAAGAGTCTTTTTGCATTTTTTTCATCAATCTGTGTTTTCCACCATAAATCAAAAAACAATATTTTGTTGGAAATATCTGAACCCAGTTTTGAAATCGTAGTCAAAAGAGAAGTCGCCTCATCTGATTGAGTATCTGCAGAATATGATAACGAAGCGTATCCGCCAATCATGCTCATTTTTTCTGAAATTGTTTCTATTTCATGGAGGATTTTCATGAATTTTTTAGAAGATATTTTAGGATCTAGTTGAGATTTTATTTTTTCAAATTTTTGAGACATACTCTGAATTTCTTTGATTTTTTTTTGAAATTCAGGGCTTTTAGGGCTTTTTGCAATTTTGGATAAATCCCACTCCCCAAGTTGGTATTCAGGCATTCATTTAATCTAATTTATGACTATTAAAAAATGAATGCTATTTACGAAATTCATATAAATTCAATTAATTTTTGACCACTTATTCCAAAACAAACATTTTTTTCATTTACTTTTTGATGTTTTTTTGGGTATTTTTGTTGTTTTATTTTTAATTTCAGAAGGGGTTTTTTGTTTTATTTTTTTTAGTTTCTTTGACTTTACGTCAATTTGTTTTTTTATTTTTTCTTGCTTTTCTTTAATTTTCTTTGCTTGTGCCTTCATTTGCAAATCAACCTTTTCTCGTTTCTTCTTTAATTTCTCATATTCAGCTGCTTCTTTTTTCAGTTGTTTTGAAATTTCTTTCTGCCGTTTCAATTTTGCAGTCTCTTCTTTTGTTTTGTTTGCTAGAGTCTCCTTTTCTTTTTCTATCTGACTGGTTAATTTTTGACGTGCATTTTGAGTTTTTAGTAATTCTTTTTCTTGAGTTTGAATAATTTTTTGTAATTTTAATTCTTCCTGGAGTTTGGATTTTTCTTGATAGGTTTGATTTCTTATAATTTCATATTCTTGTTTTATTTCTTCAAGATCTTTTTGTTTTTGTCTGACTTCTTCAGCCAATTTGGATTGTTCTTGTAACCGTAATTTTTGCGATTCAGCCAATTTAGCCAATTTTGTTTGTTCTTCTTGAATTTGTTTTTCTATCTCTTTTTCTTCAAATTGAGCCTGAGATAATTGCTCTTTTCTTGTCAAAAGGTCCTTTTCAATAATTGTTCTCTCTTTTTCCATTTTTTTTACTATTTTGTCTCTTTCTAGGCCCACATTTTCTAATTCTATTCGCTGCAAGGAAATTTGTTCTGCTAATTTTGTTTGAATTGCAATTTTTTCTTTTTCTTCTTTTATTTTAGATTCTAGTAAAGTCTGCTCCTTTGATAATTCTTGCTCATACTGATGTCTCTTTTGTACCAATCCGTTGAGTTTTTGTTGGTGTTTTGAAATTTCTGAAGATATCTGTTTTTCTTCTTCTATTTTTTCTTCTTCTGTTTTTATTTTATTTTTAATTTCTTTCAATTCTTCTGAAAAATCTTTTTCAATAGGTTTCCATCCCTTGGGCATTACTACTTTAGGTTTTTTAATTTCGGTACTTGATTTCTCAATTCTTTCTTCTTTTTTAGGGGGTGCTTCATTTTCAAATATTATTTTGTTTTCAGAAGGTGCCTCATTTTCAAATATTATGTTGTCTTTGGGTTCTAATTCTTCTTTACTGATTTCAGAATTTAATTTTTCTTCCAAATATTTCTGGTCTGATTGATAGAGGTGTTTTTCTTTGGAAATAGTGTCATGAATGTGCCTTAACCTCATGGTGTCTCCTTGCCCTGATTCAATTAATTCTTGAATTCTTGGCAGAATTGGATTTTCATTTTGTGGTTCTTCTTTATCCAAGGAAAACTCTGCATTTAATTTTCTTTCAAGAAAGGCTTTGTCTGATTGGTATAAATTTTTGTTATTTTTTATAGTATCTAAAATATGTCTTAGTCGTCCTGTATCTCCATTACTTGTTTCTATAAGATATTTTATTTCATCAATAGTCTCTTCCAAAGTAAGTTGCTGGATTTTTTCCATTATGATGGGCCCTGATTTTTATTAGATGCTTTACATGTATAAAAAAACCTTGGAAATAGGCTCTATTGATTTTTCTAAATTTTAAAAAATCTCTACCTATTGATAGGCTTAAAATTAATCAATTCTATTAAAAAATTTATTTTTTCGTATGATTTTGTGCCTAATTTTTCCTAAAAGGTAATATTCTATGAATATATGTAATATTTGAGGTATATAATGAGCTCCCAAGAAACTCTAGAGAGATTGTTTTCTGAAACTCTAGTAAAAGATGTGATGACTAAGGCCTTGGTTTCTGTAGATCCAGCCACCACTTTGAATCAAATATCAAAGATGATGGCACAAGGAGGAATGGGTTCGATTTTAGTAAAAAAAGACGGTATGCCTTCGGGAATAATCACTGATAGAGACTTTGCAAT
>JAICHE010000120.1 GCA_025922755.1 Nitrososphaeraceae archaeon | reverse complement strand
GAACCCTCAAACTTTGAAATAATTTTTAAACACCCTAGGGAAATAACCTATTGAAAATTACTTTTTTAAAAAATGGATAAATTATATGAATAATTGAGTCGCGAGTATTATTAACAATTTTTGTGAAAGTGAGTCATGAAAGAATTCAATTCAATTCCATCCTGGAATGAAAACAAACCAGAGCAAATTACTGTAGCTCAAACAGTGGATGCCATTCAAAATGTTTCAAAGAACATCAGAGAGCATGCATGGCGAATTAGAGAAACCATGAAGACTCTCCGTCAAACTGGCACCATTACCGAAATAGCAATGGCAATACGTGAAAGTTCGTTTGCCATTAGAGACACAGTTAGAGACATCAATGAAACCACAAAAGAGTTACAAAAAAACGGGATTGTAAATGACACTGCCAATGCCGTAGAAAATACATTAGAAAATGCAGAACAGTCAGTAACAACTGTAAAACAAATTACAAGTGATATCAAGAGTGCAACCCCTCACACATCCAAAGTTGTAAAAAATGGCATTAATGTAATTTCACAAGAAACCAGCCAAGTGACAGAAAAATTGGTGATAGGAATAAAAAACAAGGTGGGTAAAAGATGAGCACATATGCCAATGAGAGAATAGAGGAAAAGCCATTTCAATGGAATCCTCCTAAATCAAGGAACGTTGTAATAGTAATTTATCTGCTAGAAGCAATAACTAAAGTAGGTAGACATTTTCCGATAATAGTTCTCTCATTGGCAAGCCTAAACGTATTGATGGCTGCAAATGATTTTCTTGCAAACAGCGTAGAATTTGGAATAATGAATTCATTATTTGCAATTGGAGGAGTTATTTCCTTAGTCCAGATGCACCAGCGAACCAAAATTCAATCAATGGATTCTTCTTATAAGAAATCAAATTTCAAGAGGAGCCAAAAAATAGGAAATGAGATGATATAACATGGATGAAAAGAAGACAAGCAAAATACGTGATATAAAAGAAACTGCATCAGACGCAGTGGAAATAATGCGCCATATTGGAACTCCGGGAGTGATAGAGTCCTTGACTAAAGTAAAGGATACTGCCAAGGTCGTAAATGAAATAATTCAGAATCTAAACCCACCAGAGATGGTAAAAAACATAGAAAATTTTCGTCTAATTTCAGAGAACATGGATAGAGCATCTGCAAAGATGGAAAATACTGTCAATCACCTAAAAGAATCAGGCATGATAGAAGAGGCTACAGAAGTGATAAAATTTGTCAAAGGAAAGACCAATACCTTTGATGGAGAGGGACTCAGTAGTCTAAGCGGCAAAGATATTCGTGATGTAAGTATAGCATCAAAAGAGATGCTCCTATCTATCAAGGACTTGGTGAATGAAATTTCAGTTACAGTAGGATCATCTAAAAAATCCATATTTGTTGAAAATGTGAAAGAGACCATTAAGGAGTCTTCATCTATTTACAAACCTAAAATGGCCTGATCAAATTCGACAGAACAAATTCCAATTATGTTAATAGATTTTTCACAAGTTATTCTTTTATAATAATTTGATGTGCCAATTTTGACAAATTATACATCCGTCTTTCAGAAATTCCAGTGATTTTTGACAGAGTATTTGGTTTTTGTTTTAGGAGATCCTTTGCAATCAAAAGGTTGTGGATAGAAAATTTATGTAACTCTTCAGAAGTAAGATTCAAAATCGTAATTGGGTATAGCTTATAATCTTCAATTATTTTCTCAAGACTTTTGTTTGGAGGATACCTCCAAGAAAATATTTGTTGGTCAACACATTTTGCATATTTTTTTGCATTTTGTGAAACTTTGGCATTGCAAACAATGGCTTCGCCGTCGAATTTAGGAGAAATATCTAAAAATCTCGCATGAGTATACAACGCCACTTTTAGTCCAATAAAACCTCCTCGAGTGGAATTGTGTTTGCATTCAATCATGTACCTTTTCTCTTTAGATGAGGCTATCAAATCAATTTCGTGTGTGCTACATTTTCCCTTTACTTTGCTTCTAATTCCTTGAATTTGTAGTCCATAGTGTTCAAGTAATTTCCCAACATAGTTTTCAAAAGCAAATCCATTTGGACCCAATTTCATGATTGATTCTTTTAGCTGGTATCTTTGCCGTAATCCTTTACCTCCCTTTTCTTCAGAGATTGCACGTAGAACTAATTGGTAGATGTTTTTTGTGGAAATTCCTTGATAGATTTGCCCTCGTACTTTTTTTAAAATTTGTTGGGCAGTCTTTTTATTTGCACCAGCCCTTCGACAAGTACTTAGAATTTTATTTTCGTTAAAGAGTACTATTTTTCCATTTGCCTTTAAAACGAAATTTTTTTTTCTGGATATATCAACCTCAATAATATGTGAGAAATTAAATTTTTGGAAAACATTCTAGTTTTACTATCTTGGATTAAATATTATCTATAATAATTTTCATAAATTCATAACAGGCACGAACTGGGGGATTTTGTTCAAAATGAACAATTTGGTTTTTGTTTGTCCTGTTTATTACATACTTTAATTTAACATCATTTTTTTCTGATTTTTTTTATCGTGATAAAATTAAATCCGCATCAAGTATCCAGATTAGGAGTATTTTGTATTACTGCTGTTTTATTTTTAATTATGATTGGTTATGCAGATCAGAGTGCCTTAGGATATAACGGTAGTATAGATGGAAAAAAAGAATACATTGATTTTCAAAAATACACAGGAAATAGATTACTTGTATTCAATGATACTACAGTAGATTACTGTATTACAGATAACAAAGAAAATCCTCTGTTCAATGACATAGCAGTCAACGCAGTTCAAAAGTGGCACGACAAAATCGTTGAAGTCACCCAAAATTCAGAGGTTTGGGATATGACCATGCATGTATACCCCAAGGATGAATCAATTTGTGATGGTTATGTCAACTATTATGGTACACCAGATCCAACGTTTTTCCAATTATCAGGAGTTGCAGGTTTTAGTCATCCACAAACTCCTGTAGCAAATGTAACCATATACACAGATAATTATCAGAGTACCCTTCTAAAGATGGCCGAAGAAGACGAAAGTTTTTGGGACAATATGACAATAGAAAAATTTCAGGACATAATAAAAAATGGTAAACATGAACAATTTGATTCAAAAATGATAGAGAGAATCACATTGCATGAGATAGGACATTCGTTGAGCTTGAATCACCCTAAAACGGATGGAAGTTTGCAGGAGGCACCTGGGATTATGGGTTATGACATGTCATACAACCAGATAGATAATGACGAAGTAGTAAAAATTGTAAAGGCATATCCAAATGGATTTTCTAAAATTTCAAACTCTGAATCAATCAAGCTTGATGGAAGTAGTAACAAAAAGATGTTAACCTTAGGAGAAGTAGTTAATCTCACAATAGAGTTGCCAAACCAAAAGGGAAAACTCCCTCCATCTGGAATTGAAGTATACATTTTCCCTGAAGGAACTTCATCTCAAAGAACAGAAAATGCACCAATAAAGATCATAAGAGCTGTAGGACATAAGCAACTTGTCAATAATGGAGGGTATTTTGAAGACATTCACTCAATTATGACGCATTGGGGTTCATCAACTAAGGTACTTTCAATTCAATTCAAGGTAGTAAAGGAATTTGAGAATGCTGACATGATTGTGGTTGCCCATAATGTTGGAGGATTTGAAGAACAGTGGTTTTTGGATGACGTGTTGTCTGTGAAAAAGGCATTATTTTCTAATCTCTTACTTGATTTTGAAACAACAGAATACAAGTATTATTTGATGGGTTCCAATCCAAACCGAATAATCGAGAAGGAATCTGTTTTTGAGATAAATCAAGAAAAGATGTACACCGAAGCTCTGAGTGAATGCCTATCTGAAATGAACATGAAAAAATGTACAGAAGAAATCAACCCCCAAGATTTCAAACAGAATCTAAAACCAGCATCAATATGGATGCCATAATTTAATTAAAATTAATCAATTAGAACAATTCCTTGAATCATGGTTTTCTTAGTTTAATTAAAAAAATCTTTTTTGAAATTATTCTAGTCCTTAGCATATACTTAAAAATCATCATCCTTAGTTTATCTTATGTCTTTTAAAAAAATACTAGTTGCATTAGATGGCTCAAAAAACTCTTTCAGAGCATTAGATAAATCAATTACATTAGCAAACCAAACAAACGCATCAATT
>JAICHE010000119.1 GCA_025922755.1 Nitrososphaeraceae archaeon | reverse complement strand
TTTTTGACGAAATCGACAGAACTAATGTAAAAAAAATTCCATCCACAACTGATGGAAGTGTTTGTTTTGTAGTTAAAGACAATGAAGAGGTTTTATTTTTCATGAAAAACTCCGAATCAGGAAAAGAAAATGTTTCTGCCATGTGGACAAATTCTAGTGCGATGATTTATTCTAAGAAATTATTATTTGATTTACTTTGGTCTAAATCAAAATCAATTCCACTTTAGGAATAAAAACAAATAATTTCTACATGTGTATATTTGACAAACTCACTCCTCTTTATATAGAAAATTATCGGATTTTTAGTGTGAGTAATACCGAACTGAAAATCAGAACGGGGATTCCTGGATTTGATTTAATTGTTGATGGAGGATTAAAAGAAGGAAAAACCATTGTCTTGTCTGGAGAGTCAGGAAGTGGCAAATCTACGTTTGGGATGCAATTTCTATACAATGGAGCTTTAGATTTTGAAGAACCTGGTATTTTTGTTACATTATCACAAAGTCCTCAAGAACTAGTAAGTGATTTTGAGAGTTATGGGTGGAATATTGCCAAACTAATCGAAGAGGAAAAAATAATGATAATTGATGCAAGACCATTTAAGATGAATGATGAAGGATATGATTCAGGAGATTTACTATATGAAACAGAACCATTTCCATTCACACATCTCACTCAATTGATCCTACAAGGATTAAAAAAAATACGTGCTAAAAGACTGGTTGTAGACTCTTTATCCGTGTTGAGCATGCAGTATGGAAACCAGTTCAACACACGGCAAGGAATTCAAAAAATGATCCACTCTTTAGATGAGAGAAAATGTACCTCGATTTTCATTTCGGAGAATTTGGATTCACGAACCCCTCCAGAATGGTATGCAGCATCAGGAATTGTAATTTTAAATCACGTTCAAAAAACAAACACCATGGAAAGATCAATTCAAGTGATCAAAATGAGAGGAACAAAACATAGTGAACAAATCTACCCAATTAGATTTAATGAAAACGGATACCAAGTATTACATCCAAGACTACAGACAATCAATTAATTATCTTATCTTCTTAATTTCCTGAGCTACTAGGGGCAAAAATGCCCCTACATCTGACACAATTCCAAGGGCTTGCCATGTACCTCTGTCCATTAGTTTTGTTACTGTGGGTTGGTTGATATCTACGACAACCACTTTGACATCCGCTGGAAGCATGTTGCCGGTTGCAATGGAGTGAAGCATTGTTGAAATCATAATTACCATGCTAGCATCTTTGAGAACTTTTTTGTATTCTCGTTGAGCCTCTGCAACATCCGTTATGACATCAGGTAAAGGTCCATCATCTCGAATAGAGCTTGCCAAAACAAATGGAACTTTATTTTTTACACATTCGTAAAATATTCCACTTTTGAGTTTTTTTTGCTGAACCATCTTAGAGATAGAGCCAGCTTTGAAAACTGCATTTATTGTATCCATGTGGTTTCTATGACCTCTTTTGGCCAAGGTTGCATCATGAACATACATTCCTAATGAAGTTCCAAGTGTTGCATATTCAATATCGTGTACAGCTAGAGCATTTCCAGCAAGAACGCCATGAATATACCCTCTTTTGATCAAATCTGCTACTGCGTTAGCAGCACCTGTATGAACTATGGCAGGACCGCCTACGATTACAATTTTCCCACCATTTTTCTTTGTTTGAACAATATCATTTGCGACCTTTTTTGCAATGTGTTGGGTAGGTCGTTCACTTGAACTGCTACTCCCCATAAATGCAAAGATGTTTGCCGCATCTCTAGGTCGTTGGGGAGGTGAAACCTTTACTCCGATTTCATCAACTACAATTAAATCTCCTTTTTTTACATCCCTAATTGGAACACAAAAGGCTCTGTTTTTCCTAACTACAATACATTTGTCCATCATTTGGTTTTCTACATGAATCCAAAGATTGTTATGAAAAATCCACGTTTCATTATTAGTAGTGCTGTAAAAGTTATCTGGAAGAACCATATCTTTTACTGCTTTTTTTAATTTCACTTGTTTTTCGTTAAGAGGAATAGCTCCGTCTCGATGAATATCATCGGTAATTTCTTCAAGATGTTTAGCATTTTTTCCGATAACTAGTAGTTTAGCATGACTTGGATCTTTCTTCTTTTTTCCTACCTCTAATTCGAGAATTTCAAATTCACCCCCTCGATTCATTATTTTATCAAAGATTTTAGTTAAAATCATAGAGTCGATTAAATGTCCGCTTACCTCAACTTCTTGAGAAAATTTCTTCATGATGTAAATTCAAAGGATTCCTTCAAAAAGGTTTGGGGGCAAATTAAAGCACAAATTTTGTAAATTTATCTATACAGGCAAAATTACTTTGCCTTTGTATTCTTGAATGTTATCTGCTCTGAATTTTAATTCAAAATTTTCTTTTTGTTCTTTTGTAACTCCCTGAACAATGGACTTGGAAGTACCATTTTTATCAACAAGCGCAAGTATGTATCCACTGTTATCAGTTAAAACAAATCCTGCTGATTCATCAACAAAGGCATACAGGTTCTCATCTCCAACTGGTTCCCATACGTTAGTCTTGTTGTCTCGCAAAGCTAGGGCAGGCATTGCTTTTCCGTCGGTAATTTTGTTTAGGTATTCTCTAGAAGACTCTACTCGTTTTTGTCCTAATTTTAATGCCTGAAAATATTGCACAGAGTCTAGAGATTCTATTTGATATAAAAACAATAGTAAAACATTTTCAGCATATTATTTTGAACACATAATTTTTGAATAATTTTTGAACATTATGAATAAGTTTAGATAAATGTCTTCTTTCAATGATGAACATGCCATTAACAAACAACGTGATAATAAAATTAAATGAAATTACAACCATGATAGAAGATAAAAATAATTTAAAAGAAAAAGAAATTGAAGAAATAAAAGCAATTTTTAAGGAAATGATTGAGAAAGGAGAAAGATATGATCTGGACGATATTGAATCTTGGTTTGAAAACGAAGGAAGCTGGACAAATAAATCCTCACGTGTAAGAATTACAAATCTGGCGCATTACGTTCAAAATAAATTTCAACAGACTTTAAAACTGAACATTGTATCTGATGATGATTGTAGTTGTGGCAGTTAATTTTCAAGTTGTTCCAATAGTCTTCCAACAATTTTAGCGTTTTCAGTTCGTTCTTTCAATATTGATTCTAACCGTTCTTGATTATGACTTGATTTTTTTTCATCAGAAACAATACTAAAATATTCTTCATCTAAATCGCTATTTGCTTGTAGTCTTTTAATTACCTCAAATAAAATTCCGATTACCTGTTTTTGTGCTTCAATTAATTCATCTTTTGAGTTCTCAGACATATTTCATTCCATGTATAGCTGCTCTAAAAATTTTAGTAGGTTTGGGTCAGTTATTTCCTCTTTTGCAGATTCAAAAAAAACTCTAGTTTTTTCAAAACTAGTTTGTTTTTGATAAATTTTTGCTTGGATTGCCATCTCAAATTTGTCTACTTGATGAACAAACTTTGCATCCAAACTTTCGTTTTCTTGGTATTCTTCCCAGATTTTGAAATATTGAATTTGAATTGATTTTGGAAGATTTGCTAAAATATCTTTCATGATCTTATTTTCTAAAATAATTTTCTCATTTTTTGGTTTTTTATCTGGTGTGATATCTCCAGTTACAGACTCTGCCAAATCATGTAAAAGAATCATTTTCAAAATTTTTTCAGTATCATAATTTTTAGAATCAGATAAAACCATTCCAATTATTGCCATAGAAAATGTATGATCTGCAACAGATTCTGGATTTGTTATGGAAAGTTTATCTATCCAACCCTGCCTTGAGGTATTTTTTAGATTTGCAGATAAATTGAAAAAATCTAATAGCAAGATTGGTTTTACTAGTTACACATGATTAATCAGTTTTTCTAGTTATCCTAATTCGAACGACATAATAATAAATTCTTTATTGAAATAATATTGAAAATATATACAAAAACAGGGGATGATGGAACTACTGGTTTACAAGGAAATGTACGTGTATCAAAAGATCATCCTAGAATTGTTGCATATGGAACTGTTGATGAAGCAAATGCCTCTTTGGGTATTGCCCTAACCAATACTTTGGATACAGATGTTGCTAATTTACTTAAAAAAATTCAAAACGAGTTATTTGTTGCCGGAGCTGATCTTTCAAATCCGAATCTTGAGCAAACCGATAACCGA
>JAICHE010000118.1 GCA_025922755.1 Nitrososphaeraceae archaeon | reverse complement strand
TGGATCATTAAAACCAGACATATTTGAAAACCATGGTGAATACATTTGGCCTAGACCTACAGAATCATATTTTACAAATGCAGATTTGTTCCATCCCTCTGTGTACAAATTCCATTTTAAATCTGCAGGATTAGAACCATAAACAATAACAAATGCCTTGTTTAAATCTCCAAAATCTTTTTTCACAGTAAATCCAATTCGTTCTAGTTCTGACGCTAAAATTTCCCCAATTGATTTCCTAACTGGATCATCACTTCTAATGAAAAAGATAATCTCAATTGGCTCTCCGTCTATTTCCCATTTGCCGTTGATCTTGGTTGCTCCTTTATCTAGAAGATTTTTTGTAATTATTTCTTCTCCCAGTGCTGGATTATATCTGAAATTAAATGACTCTAACTGCTCAATTATTGCAAGATATGCCGTATCAAATGGACCATAATTTGAAATCATTGGGGCTCCATAACCTGCCATAAGTTCGTTAACAATTAATTTCCTATCTACCAGATAATTCAAGGCAAACCTATTTTCTGTTATAGAAAACGGATTGAATTTTTCAGTCTCGGCGGGATTTATCAGCATACTGTAGGATCCACTGGGCGAGTCATACACATTCAATCCTTCTCTAGATTTGGTATTCTCAAGCCTGTCTGCTGAAATTCTGTAATAATACAAGTCCAAGTTTCCATTTCTTACTTCCTCAAGGGCAGTATTTTCATCAAGGTATTGGATAAATCTGATTGAATCTACATACGAATTCTTTTCTGCATAGACCTGAGATAAACCAAAAGTTGCAATTGCAATAGCTAGTATTCCCACTAGCAATAATTTCATGTTCATAATTTGAGATGGTCTTAATAAAACTTATTTCATTATAACCACTTGTTAATAGCTCCTAAAACCTATATCATCTCAATTACAAATGAAAACTCTGATGAAGTTTCCAAAAAACATGTTATCTGGATTGCCAGGTTTAATTCCAGGAGGAATTTCTGTTGAAGATTTCTCTGCAATCACCAAAACCGATAATGATGAATCTAAAAAAACATTGGATACTTATTTCAAAAACGGTATAGGGACAAAGCAAAAAGACAAATACTATTTTGAAGAGAGTGACAAACTAAAGGCAGCTATAGTGCTAATTGAAAACGGATTTTCACTTGATGAAATTGCAGTTGCTTTGAATTGGAAAGACTTTGAAGGATTAACTGCAGAAATTTTAGAATCAAAAAATTTTGCTGTCATAAAAAACCTAATACTCACTAAACCTAGAATGGAAATTGATGTTATAGGAATAAGATTGGGAATAGCAATGCTAATTGATTGCAAACACTGGAAAAGGTACAGTTCTTCCTCTTTAACTGAAGCCGTTAAAAAACAAGTGGCAAGAACCAAACATTATATTTCTAAAACTCCAGGTGCAATGGCTGTTCCAGTAATTGTTACTCTATATCAAGATAAAATTGATTTTATTGATAGGGTTCCTATTGTTCCAATTTTTCAATTCTCTTCATTTGTGGATGAATTTTATGGGAATCTAGAAGAGATGAAGACTTTATCAAACTAAGTTAAATTCTACTGAAACATATTTTGGCTAGTATTTTACCATTCCACATTTGATACATGATATTGTACCATTACGCCCATATTTGTGACCTCCTTCGTCACATCCTACAGAAACCTCGTATTGGAAATTTTCTAAAAATTCTAGAATTTTTTTTCCATTTTTAGTCATTATAGAATGCGTTTGTTGATTTGAAACATTAGTTTTGATTAGCTCCAATGTGGAACCATCTGTATTACAGCTTAATGGGACTCTTTTAGGAAATACGTCTACAAAATATGATGAAAGAAGAGGCTTGCGATTGCAGCCCAGAATTTTGTAAAACACATGATACTAGTTATCATAAACATGTAAAAAATTCATGTGTGCATATTGATGGAACAAGTCATAATATCGATAAATCAAAAGACAAGGTAATCCCATCTGGAATATTTTTGGATTTTAAAGAAATAGGCTTGTCAAAAACAAAGCAACACAGCCAATCATGAAGCCCTTTGTAATTTTAAGAGAGTTGTCTAATGCTTTTGAATAATCTTCGAAAATTCCTTGGCCCATTATTTTTACTTCTGTTTGATTTTCAAGAATCTCGTATTTTGCTTCGGCAATGTTATCTTCTGCCTTTTTAGCAATTTCAAATAACCATCCAGATAGTTTATCTGCACCAGTTATTAATCCCAAATGGTAATATCCATTTTTGTTTCGTGCCTTTACTCTTGCAAAATGAGTATCTGATGTACAGATCTCTAAAAGGTCATAATTTTTGTCAGCAAAATTCTGAACGATTTTTTCTCTGACTCCATTTTCCATATTGTTTGCATCGGCCCAACCTAGAAAGTATTTTTTATCCTTTATTTTTAGGCACATTATTCCTAGCCCTCCCATCCCGAGGTCTTCTGTCCATACATCCATGTCATCCGAATTTGCATATCCAAATTCTATGGGGTAACTCTCTTTTGTAATTAAAGAGTCCAAGCAAGATTTTGCAGCCTTTAGCATATCTTCTGCATCTTCTTTTGAAATTTCTTTACCCATTGCATTATGAGTGTCAACGATTAGTGGCTTTGAATAATTTCTATTCTTTGCATATTGCTCAACATCTTTTTTCATGTAACTTGGCAGGTCCTCCATCCCATGAGGAGATGATGACAAGAATAACAAAGGATTTTTTCCAAATAACAAACCAATCACTCTTGATTTATTGATTTGAACAGTTACTGGCTCTGTACAAGTCAATCCTTCTTCTTTGGTGACACAATTATCTAGATTTTTGAGATAGTTTTCGACTTCATTTCGAGATGGAAGATTAAGTGAGTGGTCTGAAATACTGTGCATCACCATGGCTGATGAATCAAGATTTTTGTAAATTAGATATGGGATGTTACTTCCTCCTACTGGGTGATATGGCCCGGGGTGGATTTCTGGTAATACCATTCTAAACTCTGTCTTTTGTTTTGGGGAATGAAGTCTAATTTGAGTAGTTGCTACTTTGGTTTTACTTGAACGCTGCTCCATTATCTCTTCTGCTTCAGTAAAATCATTTTTCTGAGATGCCAAGTATGCTTGAATTGTTTTGTGAGTGCTTTCCATCTCTGGTCTTCCTGCTCTGTCAGTAAGCACAGACCAGACACTGGCGATAATAAGAAATGAAATTCCATATCCTAGTGTTATTGGGTCCGTCAGCATTGGGCCCCACATATCTTGTGGAATTAACACCAAGAACATTGCAAGTGGTTGCACAAAGCAAATTATCCATCCTTTTTTGATGCTGACCCCTAGAGTTGTTGTAAAAATTCCTATTCTGAAACTAGCAAATAGAAACATACCAAAGGTTATGAAAAATAATGAAATTTCTTTAGATAAAACAACACTTGCTGCTATTCCCATTACTACAGTTAACAACCAAATTAGATTGCCAAACAATGATGCATGAAGTGCTTTCGAATATTCTTTTCTTTTTGTAAATCTAGAATCAATTAATTGTGTAACTCCTAAAGTTGCAACAACTGCTGGAATTCTAAACCAGAATTCTTCAGAACCTAAATACAAAATATAGGTGATAGCTGTAATTGCAACTCCCACAAGAAGTGATACAACTAGAGAGAAATAATGAGACGAGGGATTGATTAGTGTAAGAGAAAATCTATTGTGAATATTTGAAACCCCGTCTGCTGATTTTTCCATTCTGTGATCACGGAGTAAGGAATAGTTCTATTGCCCATGAAATGACGATTAGACTAATTGGTATGCTCACAACAATTTTTGGATCTATTTTGAATCCTTTTGTTTCGTCCTCAAAGAATCTCATCAAACCTCCGCTTGATGCTGGCAAAGGGGCTGATTTTTTACTACTACTCATGGTTAATTCTCAAGGCCTTGATTTTGACATAAAAACTTTATTGTTATTTTTTGATCTTATCTATTGCATCGATGACTGAGTTTAGTGATTTTAAAATGGCCTGCTGCTTCTCATGATCGGTTTCATGCTCAAGTTCTTTTGTCAGTGTTTGTAGTTTTTTCTCAAGTATCTCTAAGATGCTAGTTTTTTGTTCTTTGTTGTTTTGCTTTGGAATGCTTCTTTTTTCTGGTTCTCTCCCGCAGGAAACACAGAGCGCATGTCCTTCCTTCATGACTCTTACTCCCGAACAATATGGACAAGGCTCTTTCAACATGGTAGCTC
>JAICHE010000117.1 GCA_025922755.1 Nitrososphaeraceae archaeon | reverse complement strand
ATAAGGTATTTTTCTTAATATGTTATTGGTAAATTTTTAGATCCAAGACAAAGGCTTTTCTCAATTATAGCAAATTATTAATTTACAAGAAAGAGGATATTGGTGATGGATGATTCCTATGATCGAGAAAAAATAGTTGACTGTATGTTTGATCCCACCACTTCTTCACTAATAGCAGAATTAGAGGATGGAGAAAAAAGTTCTCAATACCTCTCAGAAAAAACGACAATCTCTGAAAGTGAGGTAACCGAACGATTCTCTTACTTGATAAATTCTGGTTTTATCTTTCAAAAACAAGTAGATGGGAAAACAATGTTTTCTGCAAATATTGATAGATTATCTAAAGTGGTTGAAGACAGTGAAAATTTTGGTGCAGCCATTGAGGGTTTAGAAAAAATGGATAGTTTTCTCAACTAGCTTTTCTTCTATTAATGAAGATGTATACAGCTACACTTGCCATTCCAACCAGTCCTGCCACTAGAATGTACATGGAAATATTTGATAATGCCCTTTTTCCTTCATCGGGTTCGGGCCCTATTACTCCAAAAACATTTGCTGTCTCTCCTTTGTTTTCAATTAGCAGCTTGTAATTTCCTGATGACGTGACTTCAAACAGTCCTTCAAATACTTCCTGATTAACGGATTCGGATTCTATGGTTGTATTGGATGGATCAATTATGCTGGCAGTTACCATTCCTTCCTTAAAGTCCAAAATCTGTATGGCAAAAATTCCAGATTTGGTTTTGCTGCTATCTAGTTCTACTTCGATAACCAAATCTTGACCATCAAATACTTCACCATTACCCTGAACTAGTTCTTCAAATAATATGTAATTTCCATAAAATGATAAAATTATTCCTGCTCCAATGAGGACTCCTACTATGGCTAAAAAAATTGCAGATTTTTTCATCTTTTTGGATTAACTATTCTTTAGTTTAAACCTAATTCTCCATCTGTAATATTAGACTAAACTAAGAAATTTAGCGTAAGGAAAGAAATTTAGCCTAAGCTAAATTATAAATATTCTACTTTGCCTTTAAAAGGTGAATTTGAATTTTAGTCGATCCAATCTTATGGTTTTGATTTTGATTGTAATGTTTGGAATATCAGTAGGATTGGTGTTTCCAACTTTGTCTGAAGCTCAAAAAGAGCAAAAAACATTTGTGACTCATAGTGGAGGCGTCATAACCACATCGGGTGAAGTTATTGATCCTGTCTATTCAGATTCTACTATGGAGTTTGATCCAATGGAATATCTGAGAGATTTCAATTATGGTAAAATTTCCAAACTACCTGACGGCACGACTGTAAGAGAATTTACAATAATTGCAGAAGATGATAAAGTAATGGAGGTCTCTCCAGGTGTTTTTTACAACGTATTGACCTTTAATGGAACCGTCCCAGGCCCAACTATTAGGGCAACAGAAGGTGATCTTGTAAGAATTTATTTCATCAATAATGGCTCAAAGGAACACACAATGCATTTCCATGGAATCCATCCAGCTGAAATGGATGGTGTTTTTGAGATAGTTGGATCCGGTGGTGGAAGATTCACTTATGAGTTCGAAGCTGGTCCAGTTGGAGTACATCCATATCACTGTCATGTCATGCCACTTGAAGAACACATTGTCCATGGATTGTATGGCGTATTCATAGTAGATCCAAAGGAGAAAAGACCACCAGCTGATGAAATGGTAATGGTTCTAAATGGATTAGATACTGATTTTGATACTGAGAATAATTTTTATGCTGCAAATACAATTCCGTTTTACTATCAACATCATCCCATTCAAATCAATACAAATCAACTAATTCGAATTTACGTGGTTAACATGGTTGAGTTTGATCCTATCAACAATTTTCATTTGCATGGAAATTTGTATCATTACTATCCAACTGGGACTGATACAGTTCCATCATCATACACTGACATGATTACACTCTCACAAACTGAGCGTGGAATCATGGAGTTTGAGTATACATATCCGGGAAAATATCTATTTCATGCCCACAAAGTAGAATTTTCGGAGAAGGGCTGGGTTGGAATTTTCCTTGCACGAGACAACCTAAGTCAGGAATCAGTGGAAGCAGATTATGGAACTTGACAAAAAATCATCTAAAGGAAAAATTCTTGCTAGTGGATTAGCACCATTTTTCCTTTTAATTATTATGATTGCTTATATTTTCGGTCCAGGCTCTGAACTTTTAGATCTTGGGACCCCTCTTCCAGAAATTACTCTAGAAAAAATTGAATTTATGGATTCAGAGATTCAAGTTACTGTTAGGAACACTGGACCAATTTCTGTTGAAGTCGTTATGGCTGATGTTAATGATAGAATACAACCTGCCGCAATTGAGCCAGATAGGTTTCTTGAACGTTATGAAACCGCATTAGTTAGAATTCCATTTGAATGGAATGAAGCAGAACCATACATTATTGGACTAACAATTGACGATGGTACTAGATTTGAAAGAGAAATTGAAGCTGCTGCACCTGCATTAAAACCTGACTTGGAGTTTGTAGGATTTTTTGCAATAATTGGAACCTATGTTGGAATCATTCCCGTATTGATTGGTCTTCTTTGGCTGCCCTTTATTAAAAAAATCAGCAAGAGCAAATATCATTTCTTTTTAGCACTAACTGTAGGGTTATTGCTGTTTCTAGGAATCGATTCTATTGAAGAGGCAATTGATGTAAGTGATGAAAATCTTAGCAGCAGTTTTAATGGCACTTTATTAATTGCAACCACTGTAATCTTATCATTTTTAGGATTGTACTACACTTCAGAAAAATTAACCAACAAAGCTGATTCGCTTAGGATCTCAAAACCGATCGCCATAGCATTAATGATTTCAATCGGAATTGGATTACATAATTTTGGTGAGGGTCTTGCTATTGGAGCTGCAGTAGGCTTGGGTTCGATAGCTTTTAGCACTTTTCTGATAGTGGGATTTGCATTACATAATACAACAGAGGGACTTGCGATAGCTGCTCCTCTTTCTCGAGGAAAACCAACCATTGGAAAGCTTTTGGGATTAGGATTAATTGCTGGGGCACCTGCCATTTTTGGTGCATGGGTTGGAGGTTTTGCATTTTCTCCTTTTTCTTCAGTGATTTTTCTTTCTATTGGTGCAGGTGCAATTTTTCAGGTCATTGTGATTATATTAAAATGGATTCGCGAAGAGGGCGATTCAAATCTATCTAGTGCTGCAGTAGCATCAGGAATTGCTATTGGTTTGCTGATAATGTATCTCACAAGTATTATCATCTAAAATCTCAAACAGGTTCTGGATGAATCGTAATTACGGCATTATTAATTTCTGCTCGAATCAAATGCTCTATTTCTGATGTCAAGTCATGAACTTTCTCAATTGACAAATCTCTATCAAATGAGCAATCAATATCAATTTTGAGTATGTTCTCAAAATTAAGCGACAAGATACGACCAATTTGTTTTATCTCTGGATATTTTTTCAAAATTTCTCGGATTTTTTTCTCAGTTTCCTTGTCTTCCACATTAAAATTTTCTGGGACTGTTAAAAATGGCTCTAAATGAATTGTTACATGTTCGATTCCTGGAATATTTTCATGAATTTTTTCTTCAACAATTTCTGAGATTTTATGTGCCGAGTATAGGTTAATTTCTCTGTCTACCATAACATGCAAATTTGAAAAAGTTTTTCCTTTTGATTTGTGGGTACTAACGTTATGAACTCCTTTAACGCCTGGTATATTTTTTGCAATATCAAAAATCTTGGCATCTAATGGAACATTTTCCCAAGTTGGTTCGAAATGGACGGTGATTTCAGAATTAGGAATTTCATTTTTAATATTTTTTTCAACCCGATTACTAATTTCATGTGCCTTGTCAAAACTGGTGTCTCCTCTTAATGAAATTGTAACATCTGCAAATATGGTGTCTCCAGATCTTCTCATTAAGATGTCACCAATATCTATAACACCCTCAGTGTTTTCAATTATCTGTCTTACTTTTTTAACTAATTCAGGTGAAATAATATCTGTTAATTCCTGAGATGTTTTGTAAATTAATTTCAAACTTAGTATTGCTAAAACCCCGCCCAAAATTAAAGCTGCAATAAAATCCCCACTATAGAATCCATAAGTAACCAAAACAATTCCGATAATTGCAACGATAGTAGAACCCAAATCCATGAAGGCATGGTAAAAATCTGCCTTGAGAGTGGTTCCGCCAATTTTAGAAATGGATCTTTTCAAAATGACTATTCT
>JAICHE010000116.1 GCA_025922755.1 Nitrososphaeraceae archaeon | reverse complement strand
CCATTTATTACAAATTCTACCTTCGAAAAGCCTTGAGTTGATCCTCTTTTTATCAATCCTTTACTTGATTTTCTTGTGTGTTTTCCAAATAATGCAAATGTAATTGCATCAATTATGCTCGATTTTCCAGCCCCATTCTGACCTACAAAAACCGTTACTCCGTTATCAAATTCTAATTTTGTTTCAGAATGTGATAAAAAATCTCCTAGCTCTACTGAGGTTATCATTTCCCTTTCTCCTTTTTAAAAATTTCAAAGTTTTGTAAAATTATGTCTGTTGATTCTTTGATTTGATTTGATGTTAAGGATGGTAGGAGCTCTTTGATTGCAAAACTGGCCATTTTCTCAGAACCTAAAGCCTTGGCTGATAACTTGAGCATTTCGTCATCTATGGCATGTGGTCTATCTAGAAATACAGATGAATCTGGACCTTCTTTTGTAATTATTCTCCAAAAACATCTGAGCGTATGTGACTGTAGTGTGGCGATTTGTGCCTGAATTTTATCTGTTTCAATGCACTCTCCTTGAATTTTTATCTCCACTATGGGTTTTCTTTCTATTGAAGAAATTTTTTGAGAAATTTCTTTAATCGTTTTTGCCATTTCATCATATTCTGTTTTAAAAGAAAATTGTGCTCTAGTATCTAATTTGATCCAATTGGGTTTTACTTCTTTTCCAGAAATGTCTACTTCGAAAAACCCTTTGTTTGTTTCTTTAATTCCCTCACTTGTGGTAAGTTCAATGGATCCTGGATATGCTACAGGACCTTCTAAATGACTAAAGTTCTTTATGTCTGTGTCATGCAAATGCCCCATTGCATAATACGAAAAATTTTTTGGTAAATCCGTTGACTGCAACTCTCCTGCAAATTTGTTAAATTCTGTAATTCCCTGATGCATAACTAAAATTTTGTGACCTGTATGGTTACTTGCAATGTTTTGCAGTTCTTTGAATTTTTCTTCGTAATTGGGAATTTCAGTTTTTCTAATTTTATCTAAACCGGCTAATAGAATTCCTTTATATTCAAAGGGTTTTCCTTGTCCGATATATCTTGAAAATTCTAAATTATGGTAAACATATGGGATTGGTGTTGTACGAATTCTGCTAATATCGTGCTCTCCTAAAATAAAAAAAGAATCTATTTTGTTTTGTTTCAACCTTTTTAATGCATTTGCCATTTGAACAATCGCGGTTCCATTGGGATTTGGAACATGAAAAATATCTCCTGCAAATAATACAAAATCTACATGGTCCTTGATGGAAGTGTCAATGGCCTCATTAAATGAATGATAGATGTCTTGCTCTCTTTCTTCTGAACCATATTGTGCTAATCCCAAATGAGTATCAGAAATATGCGAAAATAACATTTAATCCAACAACAAATCTTTTTGAACCAGTCCTTGAGTTGATTCAACTGCAATTTCTTTCATTTTTTCGGCGCTTTCCCATGCATTAACGGCACTTTGATCCGATCCCATTACTTTCTCTTTTACCTCATCAACATGCACTAGAGATGGCAAATTGGTCCATTGACCAACCAACACGGCGTCCCCTACGTTCAAAGAAGTCAATTGGGAGATTAATTCACGACTAGTTGATTCGGTAGCTGAGGCGATTTGCCGTTGGTCGTCTTCTTGAATTATTTTCATTATGGCAAATGAGCCCATTTGGCTTAGCACATTAAGATCTACACTTCTAGGCCTCTGAGATACAATCCCTAGCCCTAATCCAAACTTTCTACCTTCCCTTGCAATCTTAGCTGCCCAATATTTTGCACTAGTATCATGATCTTTTGGAATAAAGACATGAGCTTCTTCAATTATTACAAAGATTGGCGAATGGAATCTGTAGTTTCTTTCTCTTTTTGACCTTCCATGTTTGGCTATGCTTGCATCTTTTCTATCTTTTAGTAATTGCTGGAGATAAAATGCAACTGCAACGTTAGCTTGTTTTTCTGATAACTCTGAAATATTAAGTATGTTCGTTCTGCCTTCTTTTATGAAACTAATTGGGTCTCCCATATCGGGATCTAATATGTCTTCGAATCTTTTCTGCGCTTCTTCTACTATATCTTGAACTCTATAAGCTGAAGTTCTAATCTCTTTTAGTTTCTTGTCTTCTGCATTTACAATAAATTCTAATTCGGTTTCTAGTTTTTTCCAAAATTCTTTTGATTCTCTAACACTTTTTGTAAATGCCATTCGCAAAACTCTTTGCTGCACATTGGCACCATCTCTAATTTCTAATACTTCTGATAATTGATCTGAATCTAATAATCTTGGATTAATCTTTGCATCAATAACATTAATTCTTGGAATGTTCAGAGTGGTGTAATCATTATGGTAGTCAAAAATAATTACAGTTCCATTAAGTTTTCCAATTTGTTTGGCAACAAGGGATACAAGATTGCTTTTGCCCATCCCTGTCATCGCTAATATTCCTAAATGTCTTGAAACAATTTTGTCTAGGTTAACTTTGGCTTCTATTGTCTTGTTTCGTAAAAGATTCCCAATTTTTGCCCATCCTTTTTCTTGAGAGCTAAAAATGCCCTCTAGCTCTTCTTTGGTGGGTTGAGTTATCTCCGTGCCTGGAATAGGTGGTATTGCAGGAATAATAGACTGCCCTTTCTGTAATTTATCTAAAAATCCTAAGATTCCTATATTGGAAGAAAATGTCTTATCTCGCTTGTTTATCTCTGCAATTTCTGTACTTTCTGCTGCCTCATCAAAATTTCTAACATCTGCAAAGGCTGCACTTGATATTTTTGATTTTTCCACTAATCCTAAAATTTTTCCTTCTTCTGTATCGATTATGATGTATTCTCCAACTGAAAGTGGTCTTGATGTCAATGCAGTTACAAAAGTTGGTTTTGATTCCCCAATTACATATCCTAAACTCATCCTAAAACCTCTCTAGATCCTACCTCGTTACTCAATCCCAAAAGACTTACCATTTTTGAAAGCTCTTTATCGGATATTTTACAGTTATTGTGGGCAAGCTTTAGAGCATAAGGATATCCTCCTACACTATTTTTGTATAATTTGTTTAAAACCGATTTAATTTCATTCTCCTCATGATCATTTCCTAAAAACTCTAATTTGATTATGGGTGTGGATTCACTTAATCTTACAAATGTGGATGAAATTGTTTTATCTTGCCCATATTTTTTTTCAACAAATAATTTTGAAAATCCCGGTCCTTTTGTCACGTGATTATAATAGAAAATATCTCCTGCAAGTGAACCAAACTTTTCAAATTGTTTTTTTGTATTTGATGTCTTTGCGATAAAAATTACATTATTTTTCTTTTTCATGATTTTAACAACTAAAGCATCTAAAGATGATTGTCTTGTCATGAATTGAGAGTGAAGAGATCCATCCATTAATACCAAGTCTACTTCATCAACTGTCTTTTCACAAGCTTCGATCTCCATCTTACTTGCGATTCTTGATAAATCTAAATCTGAACCTAAACCAGAATCATGAAGGTCTACTAGGACTTCTCCATCTGTTTTGATTGACACTGCCGTAGTTGCCCAAAGCTCAATTCCCTGAAATTTGGTGTTGTTAAAACTAGAATCAATACCAGCTGTGACTGATTCATGTTTTTTAGGCTCAAATTCTACCCAATTTTCTTTGGCAACTTTGAGAATTTGCTCAAATTTTGGCCCTTTGAGTATGGACAACATCTTGTCTCTATTCATAATGGCATCTTTGTAGACTGTATTGAGCACAAGAATAGTTAGTTGGTTTGAATAAAATCTTTAGGTTATGCAGATTATTGACAATAGAAGTGTTCTTTTTTTAATTGGTCTTCTTGGCTTTTGCTAACTAAGGAGCATTTGGTTTGAAATTTAACCCTCTTTTTAAATCCGAGCAGCACTTCAAAAATCCTTTTGAGTAAAAAAGAATCTTTTCAGAGTTTTAAAATTGATGCGATAGAAAAAATGACAACTTTGATTTCAGCTGCATTTGGTTTAGTGACAGCACTTGCATGGAATGATTTGATCAAAACTATTTTTGCAGAAACTTTTGGAACTACAGCTGCTATGGGCGCCATGATAATCTATGCTATTATAGTGACAATCATAGCTGTAATTCTTACAGTAACTGTTGCGAATGCTGTATCAAAAGCTAAATCCGTATTCCGTCAGGAGATTTTTAAATGCGAATTGTGTCTATTTGAAACAAAAATGGAACCAAAATTCATGGAACATCAAATAAAAGATCATGCCTCAAGTCCTGACAAAT
>JAICHE010000115.1 GCA_025922755.1 Nitrososphaeraceae archaeon | reverse complement strand
TTTCTGAAAAACGAGTTAAAATGCATCTCTTTGAGCCAAGCAAACGGGAAATTTGGACAGTAGTTGGTAAAGGAAAGGAACACTGGTTAGATCCTGAAAGGGAGTTTTGCTCCTGTCTTGGATATTATTTTGGTAGAATGGCTGGAAAAAACAAATGTTATCATTTGAATTCTGTTGAATTGGCAAAAAAAGAAAACCAATTTGAAAAAATCGTGTTTTCAGATGAAGAGTATGCAGATTTTGTTGTAAGCTTAATTTCTGATTTGTGATGACAAAATTATTCGAATTGGTTAATAACTAGAATAAAGGTAAAAAATCATGGAAGAAAAACAACATAACGCGCAGATTGAAAAAATAGCAACCATGCTTACTGATGATAATGTATCTTTAGATGAACAAGATCTTCAAAAATTACAAAAGTACAAAGATCAAACTGTTTCTGATTGCAACATTAGTGAAGACGATGCAATAAAAATGGTCTACGAGGCTCTACTTTACTTAAAATTAAAAAATTCTTCCGGAGTTGATCCCATCCAAAAAGGAGATCAATTCGGCGCTGGGTTTAGCTAACCTAGCGGAACTGAATCTATGTCATCTTTGGAAACTCCTTTCCAAAGACCCACCATTCCTTCTGGTTCTACTTCTTCGACATTAGTTATTTTTTGAATCTTAATTTGATCAGGTGTGGGTGGTCTCCATAACATAGCCATGTAATCACCTACTTGACCGACCTTGTTAGGCATGGCCATGATGATCTTTTCTTTTGAGAATCCTTTTGCTAAGAGTGCATTTTGTGCCTTTTCTTGCAAATCCATCCTTCCATGTGTGAACAAATAGATGTCTTTTCCAGTGTCAATTTCTGCCATAATTGCTTTTTGTTCATAAGCTAAATCAATCTTTCCTGATCTTCTACCTTCCAAAAAGGGTTAAATTAGAATGAACAAAATTTTGATCTGTGAAAATATTCACTGTAGGTAGCAAATCCTTTGTAACCAGCTTTCAATTAGCAGGAATTCCAGGTATTGTGTCTCCTACGCCACAAAATGCTCTTGATGAAATTAAAAAATTAACTGAGGATTCTGATGTTGGTTTGGTTCTAGTCAGTGATGATATTACAGAATCAATCAATGATGAGCTAACAGAACTTAGAGCAGAAAAATCTACTTTGGTTTTTGCACTTCCAGCTACTGGAAGTAAAAAAACAGAAGTTGATTACAGAGTAATGCTAAAGAAGATTCTGGGTGTTTAGGTCCTTTAATCTACTTATAATCAAAATTCTATCTGTTTGATATGAAAACTGCATTTGTAAAAGAACCTTCTACAATTTCAGTTGATGAAACTGAAAAGCCTGCAATTGGTCCTGGTGATATTTTAGTTCAAATGCATGCATGCGGAATTTGTGGTTCAGATTTAGAAAAGGTATTTGGGCAATACGGAAAACCCTCAATGAGACTTGGCCATGAGCCGGCTGGGATTGTAATTGATGCAGGTTCTAAAGTTTCTGAATTTAAAAAAGGTGATAGAGTTTTCACACACCATCACGTTCCTTGTTATTCATGTCATTTGTGTAACCATGGTAATGAAACAATGTGTAAAAAATACTATGAGACAAATCTTTTGCCATGTGGTTTATCTGAAGAGTATCTCGTATCAGAATGGCACATTACTCATGGTGGAGTTTTAAAGATTCCAGATTCTATGACTTTTGAAGAAGCTGCAATGATTGAGCCCCTGGCTTGTTGTGTAAGAGCATGGACCAAGTATGACTATCAAGAAGGAGACTCTGTAGCAATTTTTGGCGTTGGTCCTACTGGAATGATGCATGTTATGATTGCTCAGGCAAAAAAATTCTCTAAAATATTTTGTTTTGATGTTAATGATTTTAGATTGGAATTTGCAAAAAAATTCAATGTATCTGAAACTATCAACTCTACTAATGAAAATAGGTTTGAAAAAATTTCTGACCAAACAGAAGGTCGAGGAGTTGATGTTGCAATTGTTGCAACAAGTAGCCTCAAAGCTTTAGAAGATGCAATAGAAATGGTTCGAAATGGAGGGGCAATTATGATGTTTGGTGTTCCATCCAAGGGCGCAAAAATTGATTTGGATATGAGCAAAATTTACTCTAAGGAAATTACTCTTGTCACAAGCTATGCTGCATCTGATAATGACACAAAAGAAGCACTTCGATTAATTGAATCAGGAGAAATCGATGTAAAGCAACTGGTAACTCATACTTATCCAATAATGGATTCTCAAAAAGCATTTGATCATGCCAGGAGCGGAGAGAGTGCAATGAAAATTATCATTACAAAATAAAAAAATTTCTGAAAAACACCACAAATGTATGAAATTCGGCTTTTGATAAATTGTGAAAGTGTAACATAATTTTTGTTACTTAATACTTAAATTATTCAATTTTCAACTAGACTTGGGCGATAGCACTGGAGATATCTCAAATTAACTTTAACAAGAAAAAACTTGCGACCATTTTCTTTGCTTTTACTTTTTGTATTCTAATTTCATCTCCAATAACTGGTAATATCGTATATGCTCAAACAGACTCTACATTACCTGGAGGAACTTCAATTGGTGTACACATTTCAACACCGGCAAACGGGACAATGTTTTTTGTTGATGAGCCCGGAGATACAATTGATACTCCTGTAAACGGGACTGCAGATGTTGGAAGTGGAACCGCAGTACAAAATACATCACTGATTTATGTTATTGATGCATCAGGAAGTACAACAAGACCTACTGGCGGAGAATTTTGTGGAAATCAAAATCCTATTGATACTACTCCAGGTTGGTTTGACTCAAATATGAATGGGACATTAGATACTCCCTATAATTCAACTTCAAATGAACTAATAGATTGTGAAATTCTTGCCGTAAAAACTCTTAATCAGCAAGCAATTGATCTGGGAACAGTTCTTGAGGTTGCTGTTGTTGGTTTTGGTACCAACGGAACAATAGCAGATACGATCCCCGGTGCACCTGATGGGAAGTTTATAGCTCCTGATGCCGACCAAAACGGGGTAAATGGTACAGATCTAGATGAAGTTGTAATGTCTATACAAACTTATCAAGGAGGTCCTATTAACTCGCTTGCTGAAATAGCGTTTAATGAATTCTCAATACGATCTTTTCTAGGTGGCACAACAAACTATGGTGATGCTATTGAAAAAACTCAAGAGCTGATTCCATTAGCACAAGAGAATTCAACTGTAATAGTTGTTTTCATCTCTGATGGTTTCCCATTTCAAGGCTCTAGTGTAAATGCAACTCTTGTACCAGAACTAGGAGCTACATACTATACATTTGCTGTAGGTCCAGAATTTCTAGTTACTTGTGATTCTGATTCTGAATTAGGGAGCCTCCAAGAAATTGCCGACCAAACTGGTGGAACGTGTACTCAAGTTACCAACCCAGAAGATTTACCCACAATCCTTCCTGAAGTAATAATGTCTTCATTGGATTCTCTCTCAATTAACATTGATAATGGCACATCGTCTTTAATATCCAACACTGAAATCAACCCAGACCTTCCCCAAAACGGTCCAATTACTGTTAATTACAATACAACAGCCTTTGGACTTGGTGTAGGCACGCATGACATTTGTGTAATGGCAAATGGGACAGATCAAGGGGGTTTGGGAAGCGTAGAAGAATGTACAACAATACAAGTTAAAGTATCTCCTGCAGACCTCTCACTTACAAAGACGGTTGATGATTCCACACCAGATGTTGATGATAACATTACTTACACACTTAATGTAACTAACAGCGGACCAAATTCTGCAACTAACGTTACTGTCAAGGACCTTCTCCCATCAGGAGTATCTTATGTTAGTAACAATCCATCTCAGGGCACGTATAACAACGGTACCGGAATATGGGATGTAGGTACAATAGCAGATGCAAGTTTTGCTACCTTGAACATTACAGTCTCAGTTGACTCTGTAACAGTTGGTGACAATACAGGTCAAGTAGAGACATCTGATCAACCCGACCCTGACTCTACCCCTGGAAACGATGAAGAATCAGAAGATGATCAACAAACCATATCTATAACTCCACAACAACCACCAGAACCCGGAATGCTGCAGATAAACAAGACAGCAGTAGGCGGTGATGATACATTTAGCTTCGTTTCCAACGCTACAGGACTGGAAAGCTTTGACATCATAACTAGCGGCGGAACAGGATCTTCAGCAAAGGTCAACGTCACTGGAATCTTTAATGTAACTGAGATTGT
>JAICHE010000114.1 GCA_025922755.1 Nitrososphaeraceae archaeon | reverse complement strand
ACTTGTCATTAATTGAACATTATCATTTGATTTTTCACAATTCTGTCTTTTATTGTTAAAAACTTGCCAAATACCATTAATTGACAAATAATTTTTCAGTGACTTCAGATTTCCAAAAAATAATTCAGAAAGTTTGAATTTCATACGCCAGGTAAGGGATTCGAACCCCTGCACGCTTGCGCGTAGCCGTTTTCGAGACGGCCGCCTTACCACTTGGCTAACCTGGCATTTTTCATAAATTTTTCACCATAATAAAGAAAGCAGTTTTGAGACAAATTACTAGAATCAGAAATTAATCGATATCAATCAGTTCATCCTGAAATTTTTTTTTAATTTGCTCTTTAGTGGAATTCCAATCAGTGTCTGAAATAACATCTGAGAAAATAGACTTGAACTCAACAGAGCTATTTGAGTCTCTCAAAGCATTACAGATATCTTGTTTTTCAGAAGAAGTTAGTGGAAAATAAGAGGTGATTTTTGCTTTTTTGCCACCAATAGGGAATTTGGCATCATAGATTTTTTCTTCGAGTGTTGAGGAGACATCAAGTTTTTTCAAAAGTTCCCTCCTTTTTGTCCCTCAATTTACTAAAGAGGATTAAAGCAATACCCACTACAATCCAACCTATAGAATAGCCAGTCAAATCTTCAAGCATTGAAAGACTAGATTGTACACTGAGATTTAGTGCAAGACTAATTGCGCCACCTATGATAAAGCTGACACCTGCCCAAAATAGCCATGTTCTCATAAATCAAAAAAAACGCGCAAGCATATTGATTTTACTTTAATGATGTTGAATAGATAAATACAAAACAGCAAAAAAAATACAAAACACAATGGGGTTAAACCTAAAACCGCTAGTAGTACGGGAAAAAACAAAGCTGGAATCTTTTGCAAATAAAGTCATAGCAGTCGATGCATACAATGCCATCTATCAGTTTCTAGCAAGTATTAGGGGCCCAGACGGCATGCAGTTAACCGACACGGAAGGAAGAATTACCAGCCATCTTAGTGGTTTGCTTTACAGAAACATCAATTTTCTCTCATTAGGAATAAAACCAGTCTATGTTTTTGATGGAAAACCACCATCCTTGAAAACAGCAGAAATTGAAAGGAGACGACAGATCAAAAAAGATGCCACAGTAAAATACGAAAAAGCAATTGCTGCAGGAGACATTGCTGAGGCAAGAAAATACGCTCAGCAGACTACAAGCATGAAAGACGGGATGGTTGATGAGTCAAAGAAGCTTTTAGAGTATTTTGGAATTCCATTCATTGATGCCCCATCTGAAGGAGAGGCAACTGCTGCACATCTGACAAACACTGGACAGGCATATGCTTCGGCAAGCCAGGATTTTGACTCTATTTTGCTTGGTGCCAAAAGGCTTATCAGAAATTTTACAAATAGCGGGAGAAGAAAAATTCCGAATAGAAACACCTACATCGAAATTGAGCCAGAAATAATTGAAACCCAAAAAACCTTAGAATCTTTGGGAGTGACAAGAGAACAGTTAGTAGACATAGGGATTTTGATTGGAACTGACTTTAACCCCGATGGATTTGAGCGAGTTGGTCCAAAGACTGCATTGAAAATGATAAAGCAACACTCAAGACTAGAAGACATTCCTCAAATTCAAGAGCAATTAAACCAGATAGAGTACGAACAGATTAGAAAAATATTCTTAGACCCAGTTGTTGCAGATGTAGATGAAATTATTTTTGACGACGTAGATTATGAGGGGATTAGCAGTTATTTGGTAAAAGAGCGAAGTTTTTCTGAGGACAGAGTTCAGTCTTCATTGAACAGATTAAGAAAAGCATTAGAAAAGAAAAGTCAAAACCTGGATCAGTGGTTTTAGGTATCGTTTAGAATCAATTTGTTTCAGAGTTTGACTTTTGCAGACCACACCAAAAGTTCGGTTCCCCTTATAGGGAGTTTGAAACTATTTTTATTCCTAATTAGGTGGGCGGACCTCTACTGATTGGAACCACTATACTCCCGTATTAAGAATAGATTAGTATTCACGAATTTTTCCTTCAACAAAAGTATTGGAATTGTCCCACATTTCATCAAACAGGTCAACACACCAATCAATAAACTGTGAATCCTTGCTGTAAAGTATGCTATTAACATCTGGAATACCTTCTAGATCAGGAAAAATCAAGGCAGC
The DNA here is from genome assembly GCA_025922755.1 of Nitrososphaeraceae archaeon. GTDB lineage: Archaea > Thermoproteota > Nitrososphaeria > Nitrososphaerales > Nitrosopumilaceae > Nitrosomaritimum. The sequence goes on along the minus strand of JAICHE010000114.1, from coordinate 2,140 downwards.
AGAACTTTCTGAGACAAACATCATGAGGTGAGAACGGGTCATCATTTTTCTCTTAACCTTTCCTTTAGAAATTAACCCTTTTTCATCAATTTTTTGAGTAAACTCACTCCAACCTCTTGGTAAATCGTGATTTTCAGCTAAAATATACTGCAATTCTACATCACTTTTGAATAGTTTAGCAAAGTCTTCATTATTGGGATTCAGGTAAACTGGAATTCCAATGAATTTTACAAATTTATTTGCAAATAGAAGATCTTGACATTTTTCAATATTTGGTATAACCCCAGTAACCAACTCAAAGTCCTGCAAGTCTCCAATTCTTTGGACAAATTTTGTTGGAAGGAATGACAATAAATGAGTTTTAAAAAATTCCTTATTCTCGAATAAAAATCTCATAGAAGGTAATTGTTTAAGGAAAGCACCTCCACTTTCTGTTAATGAAACCATACCTTCTGAATTTTTTTGAATAAATCCAGTTTCTATTAATTTTTCATAGTGTTTATGAATTGCTTGCATTGAGATTTCTAGTTTCTTTGTAAGTTGAGAAATTTTGAGATTATCATCTCTCAGATAAAACAACATAGATCTTCGTATAGGATTATCTAATGCAGAAAAAATATTGTTATGACTTTCATCTAGCTCATAAAGAATATCTCTAATCTTTTGTTTTGCAGGAACTGCTTTTTCCCATAAATTATTAAAAAAGTTTTGTTGCTGCAATACGGCTTCAGGAATATCAGTGTGAACTATTTGAGTCAAAAGTTTTGATTTATCCAGCATTGTAGTTGTCATGTATTCTGAATCACTTAATGCAATTCCACCTTCTACATTATCTAGGTGACGGACCTCATCGACAAGTTTTGCAAGATCCCTACAATGATGAACATTATTTTTTGTCACTTTGGTAATTACTCTCACCTTTGCTCCTCGTTTTTTAATGTCAAGATATCCTTGTTTGTATTCAGGAATCTCCATTGCAAAGTATGGTCCATCTTCATTAAAGCAATTATCCAAACTTGTATTTACATTGCCCATAAACTTCAAAATTGTCCCTACAACTTCCTCAGGACTTTTTGTAACCTTGACTGTTCCAAAGTTTTCTAAAAGCGTATTATCAGAAGTAAAGTATTTCTTGTCTTTAGATTGAGATGATTGGGAATTTTTTGGCATTTACTACATTAAATCAAAATAAATTAGGAGTTTAATGTTTCTGTAATTTACGCAAATACTATGTTCCTATCGTTTATTTTTGTGATTTATGTTCCTAAATCAGACCCATAAATCTAGGTTATTTTTGAGATTTCGAAGAATTTTTGGGTTTTTTAATACGTTATAATCGCAAGAGTATCCAGCAGAAACTATCCTGTGATATGGATATTCTTGGTATAATCGTAAGGGATCCCAACATGGAAAAAAATAATGATAGTTTAACACAATGGGGATTCCTGATTTGTCTACGATACTTAGAACTCTGGAATGTGAGTCTTGAATCTCACAATTACAAGTATTACAAACTGGATTATCAGAAATCTCTTGAGTTATTGCTAGTTGAGATTGCAACATCTAAAGACAAAAATCCGAATAATAAAACAATTAGTTAACCAATTAATTGAATAGTAAACAAATTTGTTTACTAATTTTCTTTAAGAAATCTCAATTTTCTTTATTTTTTAAGACTATTTTTTAGGGTTGTATTCAAGACTGAAGAAAAGCTTACCGATTCAGAAGTTTCCTTGATTTGCTTCGCCTGAATTTCATGTAATTTTTTTATCAAATCTTCATCTAGCATTATTGTTACTCTTTTTGCCATGTGTTGAATCTCATCATTTCATTCTTTTATACTCTTGTTATTTTCTCCACTTTTGAAATTGAATTCCACTCCTTTTTGCGTCCAATTTTATCCCCAAAACGGTAGGCAAATCCCCGCAGGTCCAGATATTCTAGCCAAATAACGTCATGGAACCAAACTAAATTGACAATCCCTTAACTTGGAACTTTGATATACATTGTAAAGTCAAACTCAGAAATTGGCAGTTAATTGTTTTTCACATCAACAGTGGTTTTAGGTATCATTTTGCACAGTATTGTTTCGGCTTTTGACTTTGCGTAGGGACCATTCAAAAATTTGATTTTCTTTATT
>JAICHE010000113.1 GCA_025922755.1 Nitrososphaeraceae archaeon | reverse complement strand
ACTTCAATACATTTTTTTACAATTTTCTTTTTCTTTAATAATTTTCTTGTTCATCAGAGAACAAAAAATGAGGTATGCAAATTATCAAAAAAACGAGGATAAAAATATCCAAATTTTTTTGAGATCCGATACAAAAGTGAAAAAGAATGAGTCAATATTTTGAAGAAAGGCTAGAAAAATTATTTGGAGTTGATTCAAATGGTTATGAAGAAAAATCCCACAGACACAAGGAATTTCTCAAAAAACATAGGTATCAGAAAAGGGGACAGAAATGAGATGCCTTAATTGTGGAAATCAAGACAGTTGGAGAGACCCCACATGCAACAAATGTGATAAACCCTTGCATCAAAATAACTGCGAGGGAAGATCTCCTGATTGTAAATGCCATGAATTTAACGAACAGGCTTGGAGTCAAAAACGGGCCCAATGAAACTAATTGCTTTGGTAAATGAAAAGATCTTTAATTTTATCATTGTGAATACCATTCCAGGTTTTAATGTAAAAACGATCTAACAAAATAAAGATTGAAGTACTCTGATCAAAAATGTATGATGGTAGATGAATGAGAAAATCGGGATTATTGTAAATCGATTAGTATACGGCTTTACCTTTGCTTTTTTGTATCAAATTGTAATTGGTATTGCAACCTCGTTATTGTCTATACCACTTACAGGAAATATTCAAGATTTAATCTCGGGGTTTGAAAATATTGAATCTCATCAGGGCCCTTTATTTGTAGGATGGTGGATAATTTCTACAATAATTATCACTGCAATTTCCCTAGCAATAATTCGATATAGAAAATATCTTTCTCCATACAAAGAAGAAGAAAATATCGAGATTCCTCCAAAAATTACTGCTGTAACTGCAGTTATTATTGGTGCAATAATGTCTTTCTTATTTTTCTTAATTGATTTGATAATAGGAGCAATAGTAAAACCAGGCTCAAAAACAGATGTTCTAGCCATCTATCAAGCAGCAATGGCAGGGGATCTTCTTCCATTATTTGTAAGCATTATTTTTTCAATAATTGCTGGATTTGTTATAATAGGAGTCGTAAGCAAAACTTCTACTTTTTCTAGATTAACGGATGAATTTGGATTAAATGATTTTACACGTTTTTCTAAAATCATCAAAAAGGACAAAGCAGAACGTACCACTATTGCTGACACAATTGGGCTCAGACCCGGAGAATTAATTCTGGTTGGAGAACAAAAGGTAGACCATACAAAAATCGAGTTATTTGAATATGATGAAAAAAATATCATCGAAAATAAAGATGCGACAATAGAAGATTGTTTAGAATCTAAACATAAGCCCAATGTTTCTTGGATAAACATAGTTGGCATTCATGACCCAAAGATAATAGAAAGAGTGGGAAATGAATTTGGTCTGCACAGACTGCATCAAGCAAATATTATGAATACTGAATTAAGACCTTCAATAGAAATTTCTGAAGATTATATGCATCTCTTGTTAAAGATGCCTCATTTTAATACCAAGAAAGGAAAAATTGAGCTCGAGCAAATATCATTTGTTGTGGCAAAGAATCATCTCTTGACATTTCAAGAGATTGAAGAAGATTTTTTTGATAAAATCAGAGACAGATTAAGGGAAAATGTTGGGACTCTAAGAAAACGAAATACAGACTATCTTGCATATACGCTAGTAGATGCCGTCGTTGACAGTTATTTTCTGGTTCTTGAGCAAATTGGAGACATTACAGAAAATTTAGAAGATGAATTAATGTCCAACCCCGGACCAAATACCCTGCAAACCCTTCAGCTATTAAAACGACAAATGATATTGCTTAGAAAATCCATTTGGCCCGCAAGAGAGGTGATAGACAGTTTACAAAGGAGTCATTCCCCATTAATTGAAGAAGAAACAAAAACCTACCTTAGAGATAGCTATAACCACATTGTCCAAGTAATTGATACAATAGAAGGCCTACGTGACGTAGTTGGAGGTATGCTTGACACCTATCTTTCAAGTCTAAGTAACAAAATGAACGAAGTCATGAAAACATTGACTGTCATTGCAAGTATCTTTATTCCAATAACCTTCATTGCAGGAGTTTATGGAACAAATTTCGATTATATTCCTGAACTTGCATGGGAGGGAAGCTACTTTGTTATGATTGGAGTAATGATAATTATTGTGATAATCATGGTAGCATGGTTTAGAAAAAGACAGTGGTTATAATTTTTTAAAATGACAAGTAAATCCATGCAAAGAACATATGAAATTCTCGAAGGTGTTACAAATGATAAAACAACAAAAGCATTTCAAATTTTTATCGTATCTCTAATTGCCATTAATGTCCTCGTTGTGATCATTGAAACAGAAGAATCTGTTTTAGATGAATATGGGTATCTTTTCACACCGTTTGAAATTTTTTCAATTATTATTTTCACGGGAGAATATGTTACACGATTAGTTGTTTGTAAATTAAATCCCAAGTATCAAAATTCAAAGTTTGGAGTAATCAGGTTTGTTTTCACTCCGATGATGCTAGTAGATTTGGCTGCAATCCTTCCTTTCTTCCTACCATTTATTGTGGCAGATACTAGAATGATTAGGATAATCAGACTGTTAAGATTATTCAGATTATTCAAACTTGCTAGATATTCAGATCCCATGAAGACACTTGGAGAGGTGTTAAAAACAAAGGCAGGTGACTTGGCAGTTGCGTTTTTTATTTTGTTTATTGTTTTGATTTTTGCCTCTAGCTTGATGTATTATGCTGAAAACGAATCTCAGCCTGAAATATTTTCAAGTATTCCAGCTTCAATGTGGTGGGGAGTTATTACACTTACCACGATCGGCTATGGAGACACCTATCCTGTAACGATATTAGGAAAAGTGATTGGTGCAGGAGTTGCAATTATTGGAATTGCAGTTTATGCGATTCCAACAGGAATTATGGCCTCAGCATTCACAGAACAATTACGCAGAAAAAAGGAAGAAGAAAGAAACAAGTGTCCCCATTGTGGAAAGAAGATTTCTGAAGAATGATTTTTTGATAAACTCAATTAATTACATTCTGGACAAGGCTCAAACCCAAGGGTCTTGGCAGTTTCTAGAGAGTCAGGGGTAAAATACTGTCTATTCCCAATATTGATGTTGTAAATATTGCAATTTTCTTGCATGTTTGCAAGATGGTGTACTAATTTAGTTTGTTTGTCCCCCAAATAGCCTGACATGATTCAGCAAAGATAGGAGATTAAGCCTCGGATAAAAACATGTAGAATAGATAATTTTTAGTGAATTCTACATTCTTCACATAGTGGAATATCGGCTGTCCCAATTTCATTTATCAAAACAGTAGTTTTGATGATTTGAACATTGGATTTTTGACATTTGTGGCAAACACCAATCATACGATTCACGCAGAATCCTAATAAATTAACTTTATGGATAATTTGTTTTCAAAAGTAATGTCAAATTACAATTATTTTTCAAAAAAATGTTCTTGTTGATCCCTAGTCTAATTTGACCTGCTAATGGGAATACATTAAACTTTGAATGACCCTCATTTTTCAATGGAGTATGTTGAGTTTGAAATAATAGCCATTGTAGGACTAATTGGTCTTTATTCGTTATTTAGTGGACTTGAAATTGCAATAGTGGGAATAAGACGCTCAAGAGTAATGCGCCTGTATCGAAAGAAGGTTCCTGGAGCTGCTTCTCTGTTTAAACTAAAATCCAATCCAAGCAGGATGACTTCTAGCGTTAACCTTGGAAATACGCTGGTAAATGTTGGTTCTTCTGTGCTTGCAGCTGATGTAGCAATAAAGCTATTAGGAGATCAAGGGGTAGGAATTGCAATAGGAATTATGACCTTTGTAATCCTAGTTTTTGGAGAAATTCTACCAAAGACTTATTCCAATATTCAATCAGAAAAGGTCGCCTTACGGTTTAGCAGATTCCTTCTTGGTTTCACTTATGTTATGTATCCATTTGTGATATTTTTAGAACATTTAACAAAATCTTTTTTGAATTTGGTTGGTGGTCATTCTTATCCCAAACCTATTACAGAAGAAGACATCAAAGAAGTGGTAGATTTAGGATTATCGGAGAAAGCCCTAGAACAAGAGGAGCACATGCTAGTACGTAACGCACTTGAGTTTGATGATAAACCCATCAAAGATGTAATGACTCCAAAAACATCAATCTTCTCTCTTGACAGTGAAAGTTTACTTTCTGATTCTGTTTCAAAAATAAAGAAAAAAGGATTTTCAAGAATTCCAGTATATTCTCAGAATTCAGAAAACATTATCGGCATATTGCATATTTGGGACATTGCAAATTTGCCAGAAAAAGAATACCAAACAACAAAGCTT
>JAICHE010000112.1 GCA_025922755.1 Nitrososphaeraceae archaeon | reverse complement strand
TGGTCCATATTTCTCTAAATCTGCCCCCACAATTTCATCAACATTTTGAAGGAATCTAAGTACGACTGTTTTGGTTTTATGGTTTTGAGAAATTGATTCAAGAAATTTTGATTTTCCATTAATTGTAGCAGAAAGGATCATCTCTGTTCTTTCTCTTTTTTGCTCTTCTGTATCTAAGATGAACTTTTCTTCATCCAAAAGATTGGTAAAATCAATTCCGTCGGATTTGGTGGTTTTTTCTAACCTGATACTAAGTAAAAGAGATGTAAGATCTGAGGTCATATCAATTAAGGATTGTTTGATTTTACTTTCAATTCCATCAAATTCTTGTTTTTTCAAGTTTCCCAGAAAATCTGAAAGGTTTCGGTAAAAATCTGGTTCAAGTTCTTGGATTGAATCATTTTCAGTTTCTCGTAGAACTTTTGAATGCAATGATTGGATATCGATTTGGTTTGTTTCAGACATTTCTTACCTAATCCTTAAATGATGGATGTATTTGTGTTAGCTTGAAGTCAAAAATTGCCCTATAAAGTGAGTCATGGAAAAGCACTTCAGGTAACTTATTCACCTGATGAGGTTTTCTCTAGAATTCAACATGAAAATATTCAGTTTATTGATCTTCAGTTTACCGGTTTAACGGGAAGATTCCACCATACAACAATTTCAGCTAATACATTTACTCCAGAACAAATGAAAGATGGACTTCCAAAGTTAGATGGTTCATCAATTATCGGATTTACCAGTATAGATGATTCAGACCTTTTGCTAAAACCAGATCCTAATACTTTTGCTATTATCCCATGGATGACTGAAAATAAGACAGCCAGGTTGTTGTGTGATGTTTATTGGGGAGAAGGTAGAGGAAGGCTTTCACGAGATCCAAGAGGCATTGCCCAAAAAGCCGAAGAATACATCAAAACTCAAGGTTTTGATTATAGTGCTTGGGGTCCAGAAGTAGAATTTTTTGTGTTTGACAAAATTCATTGGGATGTTCTTACACCATACAAAGGTCAGTCATACTCTATTGAATCAAAAGAAGCACCTTGGAGTCAAGAAGGGTCTGGATATCCAATGGGACTTCAAGAAGGATATTATCCCAGTACACCATCAGATACTCTTACTCCTTTTAGAAATGAATGTGTAAATATTTTGAATACTCATTTTGGAATCTTGTGTGATAATCACCACCATGAAGTTGCAACTGCAGGACAATGTGAAATTGATATCAAATATGATTACATGACAAATGCTGCAGATGCAGCTCAATCATACAAATACGTAATTAGAAACATTGCTGCAAAATATGGAAAAGTTGCAACGATGATGCCAAAACCAATTGCAATGGATTCAGGTTCTGGCATGCATGTTAATGTTAGTTTATGGAAAGGAAAGAATAACGTGTTTTATGATCCTGATGGAGATGATGAGCTTAGTCAAACTGGAAGATATTTCTGTGGAGGGATAATTAGTCACGCAAAAGCCTTATCTGCAATTTGTAATCCTACTACCAATTCATACCATAGGTTAGTTCCAGGTTATGAGGCTCCTGCCTATATTGCTTGGAGTGCAGGAAATAGATCTGCAATTGTAAGAGTTCCAAAACATCTGAAAGGAAAGAATTACGCCCATCTGAAAAGACTTGAATTTAGAGCACCTGATCCCTCATCAAATCCTTACCTCGTATTTGCTGCAGTTACTGCAGCTGGTATGGATGGAATCAAAAAGAAAACAGATCCTGGTGAACAAGTTCATGATGATATCTTCAAGATGACTAAATCAGATAGAGCAAAAAGAGGAATTGGTGTTTTGCCAAAAAGTTTGGGAGAAGCACTAGATGAATTAGAAAGTGATAGAAAATTCTTAACTTCAATCTATACAAATGACGTTATTGATAAAATCATAGAGCTTGAAAGAAGGGATCAGAGAGAAATTGCCATTAGACCACATCCTCATGAATTCTATCTATATTTTGATGTGTAAATCTAAACTCTTCCAGTAAGCTGAAAAATCAATGCTAATGAAATAGCAATGAGTCCAAATCCTGCACCAAAGAAGATTATTCGGTTCTTTTCTGAACTTGCAGATTTGTATACTAGAATTCCTCCAGCTAGACCTACAAATAATACAACAACTCCTGAAATCACACTATCAAAGGAATTGCCAGTGATTAGAGGATGGAAAAATCCTGAAAGTAATGCAAAAAACATTACCAAATAAACATACTTGAAACCTGTCCTTATTTTTGATGAAGTTTCACTCAATGTACTTTTTGGAATTGATTATAAAATAAACTTTTGAAAAATGAATCCTGAGATTACATCATTCCGGGCATTCCACCCATTCCAGGCATGCCGCCCATACCTCCCATATCAGGCATTCCACCCATTCCAGGCATACCTCCTTCGGCTCCTGGGGGAGGTCCGGCAGATTTCTGAGTAGCGATAACATCATCGATTCTAAGAATCATACATGCTACTTCTGCTGCAGCTGATACAATTTGCAATTTTACTGCTAGGGGTTCGATAATATCACTTGATTTCATGTTTGCAATTTTGCCTTTCATTACATCAATGCCAGTCCATTTTTCTCCCTTGGTTTGTTTCGATCTTAAAACAGTCAAAGTATCTATTGGATCCATCCCTGCATTCTCTGATAGTGTTAATGGAATTGTTTCTAGAGCATCTGCAAATTTCTCTGCTGCTAGTTGTTCTCTTCCTTCTAGAGTTTTTGCCCAGTTTCTTAATTTGGTTGCTGCAAAAGTTTCTGGTGCACCTCCACCTGCAACAATTAGTGGATCTTCAATTACATCTTTAACTACCATTAATGCATCATGTACAGAACGCTCTACTTCATCTACTACTCTTTGTGATCCCCCACGTAAAAGCAAGGTTACAGATTTTGGATGTTTACAACCTTCAATGAAAACCCATTTGTCTTCTTCAATTTTTCTTTCTTCTACTAAATCTGCATTTCCTAGATCTTTTTCAAATAAATCATCAAGATTAGTTACGATTCTAGCGCCAGTTGCCTTTGCCAGTTTCGTAAGGTCACTTTCTTTAATTCTTCTAACTGCAATTATTCCTGCTTTTGCAAGATAATGTTGAGCCATATCGTCAATTCCTTTTTGGCAGAGAATGACATTTGCTCCTGAGCCTATTACTTTATCTACCATTGTTTTGAGCATCCTGTTTTCTTCATCTAGAAATGATTTCATTTGTTGAGGATTTGAGATGTTAATTTTAGCATCAGTTTCAGTTTTACTAATTTCGAGGGCTGTGTTTATCAAAGCGATTTTTGCATCAGTGATTTTTTTGGGCATTCCGCCGTGAACAATTTCCTTGTCAAGGACAATCCCTTGAACAATTGCAGAGTCTTTAATGGAGCCTCCTGCTTTCTTTTCTACTTTAACATCATCAATATCAACTTCATAATTTTCTCCTTCTTTTTCTGCAACAGAGAGTATAGATTTCACAATAATGTCGGCTAATTGTTCTGAATCCTTTCGAACAAGTTTTGTTTGCATGGAGGTTTTTGCAATTTTGTTAAGAATTGATTTATCATTAGCTGAAATTTTATCTGCAATATTTTTGAGGTATTCTTTTGCTTTTTTTGCGGCTTTTCTATATCCATCTACAATAATTGTTGGATGAACATCTTGATCAAGCAAAGATTCAGCACTTTCAAGAAGGGATCCTGCTAAAACTACTACTGAAGTTGTACCATCTCCTACTTCATTATCAGTAGTTTTTGAAATTTCTACTAACATCTTAGCAGCAGGATGTTGAACATCAATTTCTTTCAAAATTGTGGCACCATCATTTGTAATGGTAACATCACCCAAAGAATCTACAAGCATCTTATCCATACCTCTAGGGCCAAGGCTAGAATGTACGATTTCTGCGATAATTTTTGCAGCTGCTATGTTGTTTTTTTGAGCATCTCTTCCTTTTGTTTCAGTTCCGCCTTCCTTTAGTAAGACAACTGGCATGGTTCCTTTAGAAGTTGCTTGCATACCCATCGATGGAGAATCTCTCGATTCCCCTTTTATACTTTGCATAAAATTGAAAATCCCATAGATCTCAAATCGGTGTTTTTAAATTGGGAAAATCAATTTGCAGGTCATGGTAAAATCTTCCAATAGAGTATCTTATGATAAAGTTTTTTCTAAATTAAAAGAACACCACAAATGGTTTGAATCTTCAATTCCCTTGATTGCAAGTGAAAATGTTCCTAGTCCGGCTGTTCGAGAGGCCATAATCTCTGATTTTGGTAATAGGTATGCTGAAGGATGGCCTGGAGAGCGAGTTTACGCTGGATGCGTCTACATTGATGAAGTTGAGTTTGAATGTATGAAATTAGCCAAAAAGCTTTACAAAGCAAAATTTGCAGATGTAAGACCAGTTTCGGGGGTTGTGGCAAATCTTGCCATTTATTCTGCTTTTACAAATCCTGGAGATATTATGTTGGCACCATCAATACCAGCTGGAGGCCATATTTCTCAT
>JAICHE010000111.1 GCA_025922755.1 Nitrososphaeraceae archaeon | reverse complement strand
ACAAGTAGTTGTTTGTTATCATCTTTAACCCATTCTCTTTTGAAATTTAAACAAGATAAAAATTAAAAGTAAAATTATTTGTTTTTTGTTAATTTGAGAATGGCTTCTGCTTGTTTGAAATGTACTTCATCAATCATTTTTCCTTCAACGGTAGTAGCACCTTTTCCTTTTTTTATGGATTCCAGATAGGATTTACATACTTTTTCTGCCCATGTAATTTCTGATTTAGTTGGATAGAATATTTTGTGTGTTATAGAAATTTGATCAGGGTGAATCAGACTTTTTCCTGTGTATCCAAGATTTTTTCCTGTCTTACAATCATTTTCTAATCCCTTTAGATCCTTAAGATCTTGCCAGATTGCATCAATAGATGCAATGCCAGCTGCTTTGGCATCAACTGGGATTTTAGCCCTAGAATATTTTGCCCCTTCAGAATTTTTTGTGTATTCTATTCCCAAATCATTTAACAAATCAAAAACTCCAAAAACTACTGCGCAAACTCGTTTGCTAGAAGATGCAATGTTGAATGTATTGACTACACCTTCTGCAGATTCGATAGACGGAATAATCTGAATGGGTTTTAGCTTTCTTTTTTTCTCAAGCGATGCTAGATTTTTCTCTATTTTTTTTAATTCTTTTACATTGTTTACCTTAGGAATGACAATACCATCAATTCCTTTTTGTACAATTTCTTTAAGATCTGCAGGGATTTTTCCTGATGAAGGTGAATTTGTTCTTGCAAATATTGAGGAGATAAATTCTGAGCGGGATTTTAGAGTATTTTTTATTAATTTCCGTGCCTGAGTTTTTTCTTTATCCGGAACGGAATCCTCTAAATCAAAGCATACAATATCTGCTTTTAGTTGCTTGGCTTTTTCAAGAAATCTTTCATTGTTACCTGGAACAAAAATAAGACTTCTGAAAAGCTGTGTCATTAACCGTTTATGCGCCCTCTGGCTTCATTAAGATTTTGCCAAAGAGACCTTTTCCGGTTAACATCTTTGTGTGTGCTTCGGCTGCTTGTTCAAATGAATAGACAGAGTCTATTGCTGCTTTAATTTTACCTTGACCCATCCAGTATAGAGCTTGATCTAGTTCGGCCTTGGTTCCTTGTGTTGAACCTAAGATGTTAGTTCCCTTGAAGAACACATGTCTAAGATCAGTTTTTGCATCATAACCAGTTGTAGCACCACATGATACAAGAGTTGCACCATATTTGAGCAGTGTAAGTTGTTTATTCCAGTGGGTTTCACCAATGTGATCAAATGAAACATCAATTCCTGGTGCTTCACCTTTCTTTTTGGCTAGTTCTTTTGAAATTGCTCTTACTTCTTTATGCCAGTCTTCTTTTCTATGATCTACTGCATAATCTGCACCAAGTTCTAGACATTTGTCTAGTTTGTCTGGACTGGCAGTTGCAATAACATCACAGTTGTATAGTTTAGCAATTTGAATACCAAAGCTTCCTACTCCAGAACCACCACCCATAATCAATACAGTCTGTCCTGGGACAATTTTGGCTCTACCAACAAGCATGTGCCAAGATGTAAGAATGGTCATTGATGCAGCTGCAGCTTCATCATATGATACTCCTTCAGGAATTTTTGAAATATTTACTTCTGGCAAATGGGTAACTTCTTGATAAGCTCCCCATGTAGGACCAGTTTGAAATCCCCAAATCATTCTATTTACACAATCGAATTCTCTTCCATCAGTACATGCCTTACAAACTCTACAAGACATGTTTGAGTGAGAAACTACTTTATCTCCAACTTTGATATTCTTAACGTCTTCCCCAACAGCAATTACATCTCCTGCTGCATCAGAGCCAGAAACATGAGGTAATGGAACTGGAACTGGTTGTCCTCTCATTCCCCAAATATCATTATAATTCAGAGCAGCTGATTTGACCTTAAAGACAACTTCATCTGCTTTTGGTTTTGGGTCATCTATATCCTGGACTTTAAGGATTTTAGAATAATTATCATCTGGTGCGTATTCATTGTAAACAACGGCTTTCATGGGTATTTTCTTGCTTAACCCATAATTATATTTTGTCTGAGATCAAATACGATTTATCTTAAAATCACGTTTTGGTTGTTGAATTGATAACAGAATTTGTTTTAATTGCTCGTCATTTATTTGAGAACGCATTTTACCTTGACTTGCCATTCCGATTAGGTATTGCTCTACATGGTTAGATAATTCCGGTTTTACCATTTTTATATTATTAAGTCTCATTCTAGCCTCTGAGCTCAGAATTTGTTTTAGGATGTTTTCTTTTTGCGCATTAAATTCTTCTTCATTTACTGGGTTGTCTTGTGATTCGTTAGAATCAGGAAAACTCATTTTATCTCTAAGAATAAATTTTTAATTTAGGATTTTCAGTTACTAACTCTTTTAGAATTTCTGTTGCTAGCTTGTCAAGTTTTTGCATTCCTTGTTTGGAAATCACACGTCCTTTCTTTTCTATTTTCTCAACATAACCTAATTTTTCTAATCCTTGAATTGCATTACGTATGATTGCGCCACCAGCATCTTTATGGTGAGCTGCTCCATAACCTGATGGTCTTCCACCGCCATACACATTTCTTAATTCATTAATTCCAATAGGACCATTTAGGTAAATTTTTCTCAAAATCGATGCACATCTAGTATACCACCACTCTCTATTTTGAGGTGGTTTATCTGCATGGGCTCCAGTTTTTACAAATGAAGTCCAAGAAGGTGCAGGAATGTCTTCATTTTTTAAAATATCAGCTAATCTGTTTATCAATACATCAGCTGGGACATCATACACTTTTGCCATAAAGTGAAAAAATCTGGAATCGTCTTATAAATCATTGAGGTATTATTTTACGATAGGTATGCCCACAAAAGTTGCAAGAGATTCTGATCGATTTAACTGATGCCCGACCTAATCTTATTTTTGAATTTATTCCCGGAGCAATAAAGGATTTACATTTTTTACAAAATACCATCCGCAGATCATAAGGCATCCGTATATTATGTCTCGTGCTTAATCGTCGTGCAAGTTGGGCTTGCCTTTCTGAAAGTTGGGGATCTTTTTTTGCATTTGAAATTGCACTGCTAATTAGAATCTGCATTCTCTCCAATGCGATTTTTCTTACAGCAGGTTTCATGGTATAGATTCAAACTTGGCCTAAAAATTGGTTCTTATTTTTATGAAATGCAGTCAGCGGGATTCGAACCCGCGTCACAGGGTTGGAAACCCCGAATACTAACCAGGCTATACTATGACTGCATAAAAAAGAAAACAAAATTTCCTACATAAAAATGGTTTTTTCGTATTCGTAAAGGATCCGACCTATAACAACATGGGCCTCAAGAGAAGAATCCTTTATTGAAACTAATTGATCCATTTGATTAAGCACGTTCTCAGAATAATGTCCTTTTTGAAATCCACCAATTACGAGGCAGCAATTCTCAGGTAGGTTTGAAGCAACGTTTTCAAAAGAGCTTTCTTTTCCTTGTGTTGAAAACCCAATTACTTGGGATGGGTTTATCTCATCTAGAAGATCAGACAGGGAGTTTTCTTTGATTTCAAGTAAGATATTTTCGTTTGATTTGATGGTTTTTTCTAAAAATAGTTTTTCAACTAGCCCCTCAAACCGATGGTATGATTTTGGAATGTTGACGTTTTCTCCAAGATAGATCACTTTATCATCAATAGTGTGAATGAATATTTTTATTTCATTTTTTTTATACAGGGGAATTGTAGTGGCCTCTAAAATACAAAGATGAATAAGATCTGGCCTTCCTCGTTTAAATTCATCTTCTATTCCTTTCATTGCAGCAAAATGCCAAGAATTGTCGAGTAAAATTTCAGATGATTTTTTTGTAGTTTTTTTGCATGTGAGACAACTGATGGATGATTACGTAATTTTTTAGGAACTAACTCTAATGCAGATTCGGCAATTATTAGCGAAATCATTAGTTTATCATTTCAATTTGAGTCTTAAGTTCATTCCATCCAGATTTCGGATTTCCATTAACATCTATTAGTCCTGCACTACAGACATAATGATTTAATCGTTCGATGACAAATTCACTACTTCCAAGCCCAGATCCTCCACCTAATTCAATACTGACGTCTCCAATTTCTTCCTGCTCTGCCACACAGGTCCCTTCTGGTCTATCGTATTGTCTGTACCATGAAAAAAATTCGATATTTGATTGATTTTCCGAATAGAATCCAAATGATTTTTCCAAAAATTCTTTTTGTGAGTCTTCATTTCCTCCCACAAAACCTGATGTTGCCCAACTTACCTCAAAGAATGCTACCTTTTTCCCTTGGGCAAGTTCAAATGATTTTTCAAGATCCTCTACAGCTTGGCTAGGTGTTTTTACAATATCATTTAAGCTGTCTACTGGGAAATACGAAAATGCCACAAAATCACCTATAGCCAATTCACTTACAATGTGGCCCAAATTTTTATTCAGAACGTGATGTAATGCAAAGCCATTTCCAATTTTAACATCAGGATGATTTTCTTTTAATTCAGAGTATACATTGTTGAAAAGATCTTTGTATACAGGAATGTCTTGTTCAGAATATCTAAATTGGGATTCTGTTTCTCCTGCAATT
>JAICHE010000110.1 GCA_025922755.1 Nitrososphaeraceae archaeon | reverse complement strand
CATTACCCTACTTTGAAAATTAGGACATACAAAACATTGTATAAATTGAATTTTATCTTCTAAAACAGGACAATCCACAAATTCTTGTTTCATTCGTTTTAGCATTTTTGGACTTACTCCTTTGAGCTTTAACTTTCCTTTCTCGTCCATCATTCCTGAATCTTGAAGTTCCGCTTTGAGTTCTTTGGAAAGTTTTTGCCTTTCTTCAGTGGTTTGAATTTCTACTTCATATTTTCGCTCTAGCTCGTCGCTCATATTTTTCACAATTCCTTCCTCGATTTATTACTAGCGCTTTTTTTATTTAAAAAAGACTTTGAGTTTAAAAGTAATCCATTGAGTAGCAACTTCTATAACTGTGATTGCATTAGAGGTTACATGCCAGGGGTGATGATTGTAGAAAACTCAAATAAACCACTTTGGTTGGTGAAAAAATTACTTTCTTCAATTAATTACGAGGTGACATTTGAAACCGATAATGGTTTTGAGGCCGTTGAAAAATACCCAATAATTCAACCTGATTTAGTAATCTCCGATCTTACTCTTTCAAAAAGTGATGGACTAAATGTATTAAAAGAAATCAAAAAAAATCACCCTGATTCAATAGTTATTATTGTTAGTTCTTTGCAGGACAGAAAATTTGATGAATGTCAAACTTCTGGTGCTAGTGCATGTTTTAGCACTCCAATTAGCATGAAGAAATTTGTAACGTTGATTTCTGGAATAAATGCAACATCTAAAAAAGATTCCAAGGTTGCACCTGTTCTTGTAGATGAATAACATTTTTCTTAAAATTAGGTTCCGATCTATGAAGCAAAACTTGTTTTTTCATTCTTAACCTTAAAATAATTAGATTTTCGTCTGGAGATCAGAAATCAATTGCTTGTAATTTTTGACGTTGAAGGAGTTCTATATGATGCAGAATATTTGCCTATACTTGCTGAAAAACTAGGAAAAGAAAACGAAATTTGGGAAATTACCAAAAAGGGTATACAAGGTGTAATTAATTGGGAAGAAGGACTTCGCACTAGAGTTAATGCTCTAAAAGGATTGGATTATGAAACCTGTCAAGTTGTAGCTAATGACTTACCAATAATGACTGGAGCAAAAGAAGCTTGCAGAATACTCAAAACTGCTGGTTGGAAATTAATGGCAGTTTCAGGTGGATTTACAATAATGACTGATAGACTTCAAAAGGAATTAGATTTGGATTATGTGTTTTCTAATGAACTTCTCTTTAAGGATGGAAAATTAGATGGTGTAAAAATCAATGTAGATTCAGATAAGGCAAAATCCGCCAAAATTAAAATCAAAGAATGGGGTGAAGTCAAAGAAAATATCGCTTGTGTCGTAGATGGGGCAAACGATGTTAAATTATTTGATGTGTGCGGCCTGGGTATAGCTTTTAGAGCACAAGATTTGGTAAAGGATTTGGCAACAACCACTCTGGAAGAAAAAGACCTCTCTAAAATCTTAGACATAATAAACAAACATTACAAGATGGAATTAGAGACACCTACACTAGCATAAACAATATTTTACTGTCCTTCCAAATTATTTTAATTGCAAGTTATACCCGTCCACATCTCAAAAGAAATTGAAATTGATGACGATCTTGTTGAAATAATATTGAATTCGACTTCAATAAAAGATGGAGATGTTTTGGTTATTGCCCAAAAAATTATTTCAAAACAAGAAGGAAGGATTGTGGAATTATCTAACATTGAGCCCTCATTATTGGCTCAAGGTATTTCTTCACAATATCAAAAAGATCCTAGAATTGTAGAATTGATTCTAAAAGAATCAAAAAAAATAGTTAGAATGCAAAATGGAGTAATCATCGTTGAAACAAAAACAGGATTTGTTTGCGCAAATGCTGGAATTGACGAAAGCAATGTAAAAGACGGATTTGCAACTTTACTTCCAATTGATTCAGATGATTCTTCAAAAAAAATCCGTGAAGCTATTTTAAAAAAAACAGGAAAAAAAATTGCAGTTATTGTATCTGATACATTTGGTAGGCCATTTAGAATGGGGCAGACAAATTTTGCAATTGGTTTATCTGGAATAGTCCCAATTTTAGATTATGCTGGAACAAAAGATTCTTTTGGAAATATCTTGCGAGTCACAGCAATCGCAATATCTGATGAAATTGCTTCTGCAGCAGAATTAGTTATGGGGAAAAATAATCAATGCCCTGTTGCAATTATTCGTGATTACAAATTCTCAAATGAAGGTGATTCCATTTCTGAGATTATTCGCCCAGAACAAGAAGACCTATTTAGATAATTGAAATTTTTTAGAAATAGGACTAGCTAATCTGAAATAGATTTTAATATGACAAAACAGGCATAATGAATTAGAACATTACATGTCTGAAGCTACTGAAAAAAAATTGGATGCAACTGGCCTTTTCTGCCCAGAACCTGTCTTTAGAACTAAAATCGAAATTGAAAAAATGCAAGTAGGGGAAATTTTAGTTGTTTCTGCAGATGATCCAGCTGCTGAAGATGACATATCTAGATGGGTTACAAGAAATGGCCATGAACTTTTAGACATGACTAAAGATGGTAATACAATTACGTTTCAAATTAAAAAGGTGAAATAATCATAGCCACAAAAGCTGTTACTGACACAGATACATTAAACAGAGTTGGAAATACTCCTCTTGTAAAATTAGAATCTCTATCAAAAGATGATCGTGTTTATTATGCAAAACTGGAAGGTCATAATCCATTTGGATCCGTCAAAGATAGAGCCGCATATTGGATGATAAGGGATGGTGAAGAAAAAGGGATTCTTACAAAAGGAAAAAGCATCATTATTGAACCTACGTCTGGAAATACCGGTATTGCTCTAACTGGGATAGCCAATCTCTTGGGTTACAAAGTAGAGATTGTAATTCCTGAAAAAGCCAGTAACGAAACTAAGGATATTATCCGAAATCTTGGAGCCAAAGTCTTTGAAACTAGTGATGATTTATGTCCAAAGGTCGGGGCAGGAACTGATCAAAGTATTGCTCTTGCAACATCGATTGCATCATCAAGACCTGATACTTATTATTCACCAAACCAATATGCCAACGAAGCCAATTTCAAAGGGCATTATGTTGGTACGGGTCCAGAAATTTGGAAGCAAACGGAAGGAAAAGTTACTCATTTCTTCACAGGTGTAGGTACTGGGGGAACTATTACGGGTATTGGAACATATCTCAAAGAAAAAAATACAAACATAAAGATAATTGGATGTCAACCACAACAAAACCATTTGATTCAAGGTTGGAGGAACTTTGAAGAATCTGCAAAACCTGACTTGTTCTTGAAACGAGAAAATGTTGTGGATGATTGGATTTCTGTCGATAACAAAGAGGCTTTTTCTGTAGTAAAGGAAGTATTTGAGAAAGACAAATTGTTGATCAGTCCATCTTCTGCTGCAGTTTATGCATGCATGAAAAAATATCCTATCGAAGGAGAAGCATGCGTTGTGGGAATTTTTGCTGATGATGGTAGAAAATTCAAAAGTGTTTATGCTGAGCAAAATGTAATGAGTGCTGAAGAGTTTGATCAATGCCTCAAGACTGCTAAACACATGTCTGAATTGGCTTACTGATTTTCTATTTTGTTTTCATATTTTTTTCATAAAATTCTCTAAAGAAAATATTCATATGTTTTTCGTGATTAAGACATTCTTTGTTTGATCTGATCAATTCTTCTTTTTGTTCTACGCTCCACTTACTTTGTTGCTTGTCTTTTGTATTCATTATTGATGGATTTTGTTTTATTTTTTCCATATTTTCTATGAATTTTCTTCCTAATTGCTTTAACTTGCTTATCCTTAAAAGAAAAAGTCCTGATTGTTCTTCATTTAGTAAATTCATTAAGGTATATGCTTGAGTAAAGTACTCGATAACTTTATTGTGGTATTTGTTGAATTCTTCAATTCTTAAACTCCAATATTTTTCTGATGGTCGGTCTTTAATTTTAAAATCGTATTGAATTTTTGATAGTTCTTCTCCTAGTTTACCCAGTTTTTCACTATGTTCTGTAAACACTTTGTCTGATTCCATACCCTTGAAAAGTGGAATCCTAAAGAAATAGTTTGGTATTTGTACTCTATTTTTGATTAGGATTTTTCTGTAAGATACTTGTCTACATCAATTGCGGCCATGCAACCAAACCCTGCAGCAGTTATTGCTTGTCGATAACTCCGATCGTGAACATCTCCTGCAGCAAAAACCCCTTCAATGTTGGTTTTAGTTTTATTTTTCAAAATAATGTATCCTTCATCATCTAGTTCAATTTGATTTTTGAATAATTTTGTATTTGGTTCATGTCCAATTGCAACGAACAAACCTCCTACATCAAGTGTCTTCTCTTCGTTAGTCTTCAGATTTTTAATTATTGCTTGCTGCATTTTTTGGTCTCCTTTGATATCTATTACTGCTGAATCCCAATGAAATTGAATTTTTTCATTGTTAAGTGCACGATCTTGCATTACTTTACTTGCACGCAATTCATTTCTTCGGTGAACTACATGGACCTTGGTTGCAAATTTTGTTAGAAATGTTGCCTCTTCAATCGCAGAATCTCCTCCTCCAACAACTACCAACTCTTGATTTCTAAAAAATGGACCATCACATGTTGCACAGTATGATACGCCCTT
>JAICHE010000109.1 GCA_025922755.1 Nitrososphaeraceae archaeon | reverse complement strand
TCTTTGCGGCAATGATGACATCAGTTGTAATTTTACTTTTGAGGTTAGACTGGCAAAGAATAATGGGTCGGTTTGCACCATGGACTCTTGATGAAAACAACAACGACGAAGAAAATTCTAAAGATTAATTTTAAAATTCCATAAATTTTCTATTGCAGTACTGATTCCGATTCGTGGTGATGCCAAAATCTTTTTTGCAGTTATTCCTTCAGTAATGAACAATTCCGATTTTTGAGTCAAGTCAACTCCGTATTGCTTTCTAGTAATGTCCAGTGCTTGAGCTAATTTTGCAGGGCCATTGGTAAGATTTTTGAGGCTGTCTACACCTCTATTTTGTTTCATAAAATCAATTCCACTTTCAGGATGTATTGCCCTAATCAACACTGCGCCAGCCTCAGTCTTTGGATTTCGTGCAACGACGTTGAAACAAAAATACATTCCATATGTGAAATAGACATAGGCTCGACCTACCTCTTCAAACATTGCTCTGTTTCGGTCAGTTTTATTCCTAAAAGCATGACTTGCAGAGTCATCTTTGTGCTTGTATGCCTCAGTTTCAGTAATGATTCCTGAAATCTTTTTACTTCCTATTTTGCGAACCAGTTTTTTCCCAAGAAGCTTTTTTGCTACCGTTACTGTGTCTTTGGCATAAAATTCCCTAGGAAGAAAACTCAATATCTATTGAAATGTCTTTACCATTTTTTAATTCTCTGATCAATTCAAACAATTTTTTAATGTCTTGTTTTAGTACTTCGATTAATCCTTGATTGTAAATTGTGGCAGCAGGATGAATTGTGATAAAATATAACTGATCATCTTTTCTTCCTATTTTTCCTCGATATTTTGTAATTTCAGTTCCACCCAAAATAGAACCAAAAGCAGTGTTTCCTAGGATGCAAATTATTTTGGGTTTGATTATCTCAATTTCATTTTTTATATAGTCTTGGCATGTCTCTTTTTCTATTTTGCTTGGAACTCTATTGTTAGGAGGTCTGCACTTTACGGTATTTGTTATATAGACATCTTCTCTTGATATTCCAGCATTCTCCAAAGCTAAAGATAACTTCTTTCCTGCAACTCCTACAAATGGTTCTCCTTTCAAATCCTCATTTCTTCCAGGAGCCTCTCCAACAAAAATCACATCAGAGCGAAAGTTTCCTTTCCCTGGAACTGAATTGGTACGTGTTTCACTAAGCTCACACTTTGTACATTCGATTACTTTTTTTCTTAAAATATCCAACTTTGATTCCATCTAGGTTACACTCTTTATTGTTGCAGTTCCTCTGATGGTTGGTCCACCGTTTCCCATAATCATTGATTGCATTGGATCTCCTTTTCCACAATTAGTTATAGGCCTTACAGTAAAGTCATTTCCACATGCATCAATTGATTGGAAAAATTCAGGTGCTACTCCCATTACTATGACATCTCTTACCAAATCTGTCAATTGCCCATTTTCAATTTTTTGAGCATATTGACTGGAAATGCTCCAATTGTATCTTTTCATATCAATTGATGGAATTTTCATGTTAGATACCAAATACCCACTTTTCACCCCTGAGATAATCTCTTCTGGATTCCAATCACCAGGCTCAATGCAGGTACAGGCCATTCTAATTAGAGGCATGAATCGATAACTTGTTGCACGCATATTTGCAGTAGGTTCTGTTTCATATTCTAGTGCAGTTTCTCTATTTTGCATGTGGTTTTTTAAGACTCCCTTTTCTACAAGTGTGGTTTTTTTAGTTTCTACTCCCTCATCATCAAAATAATACCATCCCAGACTTTCAGTAATTGTAGGATCATCAAATACACTAAGATGCTCCGAACCAATTTGCTCTCCGAGTTTTTCTTTCCACCAAGATCCTCCTGCCCATGCCATTTCCTTTCCCATTACCCTGTCTGCCTCAGATGGATGGCCCAAAATCTCATGAGTCAACAAAGAAACAAAATCTGGATTCATAACCAATGTAGTTTGTTCTTCTTTAGCGGGACTTGCATCTAAAAGTTCAGATGCTTTTTGTGAAATTGATTGAGCACTTTTTTGTACTTTATTGTTTTTTGTTATTTGCTCCATTCCTCCTCTACCACCTTCAGCAACGTTTACTGATTGAGTCAATCCGGATTGGTGTGCAATTGCTACCATGTCTACTACTACGTCAGAAAAATTTTGCAAAATCTCAGAGCCCTCACTGCTTACAAAGTATTTTGAATTCTCCGTAAACCATGGACTGACTATGGATTTTCTAATTTTTGCAGTCTCTGAAATTATCTTATCACACTCTAGTCCAATTCTGATTAAACTATCCAAGTCTGGTTTTACAATTACTGGAAACTCTTTTGTTATTCTGTTTATTTTTATCGGGGCAAGTTTTGATTTTATCTTTTTTTTCTCCGAGTAGTATTTGGTATTTTTTATGGTCTTCTCAATGGCTTCTTTAATTTTATCATAGGATTCTGGATTAGTAATTGAGAAAAACCCCCAAGCACCATTTTTTAAAATTCTCAGGCCAACACCGTTATCTGATTTTTCTCTTGTATGCTCTATCTCGCCGTTTTCAATCAAAACAGAAACTCTTGTCTGCTTTTCTGCTCTGGCATCACAATAATCTACACCTTGAGACAATGCATAAGATATTGCCTTGTCTGCCAAATCTTGAGAAAAACTCATAAAAATTTTAGAATCTTGGGGTATGGTAAATCTTCTGTATGGCTATTTGCTTGATATTGCAGGCATGGTAAAGTAATACTCATCTTCAAAATCATAGTCTGCCTGGCCTTTGTGTCGCAGGAATTCAAAATATGCAGTGCAATTTGAGTAAAATTCCTTGTTTTTTGGGTTGTCACTTGATTCTTCCATAGATTATTCTAGTAAAAAATCCATTTTTTAGTTAGAGTGAGCAGTTTTAGTTCCCAAAGTTGGTTTTCTTTGAGCAATTTCAGGGGCTTTTTTTGGTATGGTAAATGTGAAGGTGGCTCCCTTTCCTTCTTCGCTGACAACTGAAATTTCTCCCCCGTGATTATCGATAATTCCTTTACATATTGCAAGTCCAAGTCCGCTTCCTCCTCTTTCTCTAGTTAAGGTGGTATCAACTTGATAGAATTTTTGGAACAAGTTTTTTTGCTTGTCTTTTGGTATTCCCATTCCATTATCTTTTACACTGATCTGAATTTTTTGGGGATATTCTTTCATCACTACGTCAATCTTGCCTTCTCCATGCTCCACTGCAATCATTGCATTTTTTATCAAATTGGTAATAACTTGTTTTATTCTAGCGGGATCATGGTAAATTTGGAAACTTTCTGCGTTATGTGATAGTGTAATGTGATTTTTCTCCGCTTGAGGAATCAAGGCTCTGACTGATTCCTCAATTGAATCTTTAATGTCTGCATCATCTTTTTTCATTCTCAATTTTCCAATTTCTAATTTCTGTACATCAAGCAAATCCGAAATTATTCCTAAAAGGTTTTCAGAGCTTGATTTGATTATGGATAATCTGTTTTTTTGTTCATCATTTAATTTTCCTAGATGTTCTCCAAGTAAAATATCTGAGTATCCTTGAATTGGAACTAGAGGAGTTTTTAGTTCATGAGTAATCATTGCCAAAAACTCATCTTTTGCAAGCTCTGTTCTTCTTGCCAATTCTTCTTTTTCTTTGATAGTGTCTGACATTATATTAAATGAATTTACAAGTTCACCAATTTCATCTTCAGAATTGTATTTGATTTTCTCTCCGTACATTCCCTCCTTTACTCTGGATAGTGCTTTGTTGATTGTATCCAGTGGTGAAAGGGATTGTCTGATTACTACTGGCACTAAGAAAAATGTAGCGATATCTACCCCAAGTAGAATTTGAATTATTGTTTGTTGATTAGAATTTTCTCCAAATATCCCCGTAGTCTCATCTTGATATAGTAAAAATAAATTAAATGCAGCAGCTACAATCAAAATTCCAATTAACATGTATAGTTTGCTAACTATTTTCATAATTTCAAAAACTAGGCATGAAGTATAAAAAGAGGAGATGTTATTTCTTGAACAGTCATGTCTGATGAGTTCCTACAGGTTGCCACTAAGGAGATAAACCAAGAATTGTCAGGCATCAGTCAAATTTTAAACTCATGTCAAAACGACTTTGATGTATCAAAAAATTCAGGAGCAATTGAGGCACACATACACAAAATAAAGGGATTGGCGCCTATGATGGGCAAAGAAAATGTTGGCGAATTGGCAAAAACTCTGGATATCATACTGAAAAAAATTGTCGCAGGTCAAAACGTGCCTGATTTCTTTGAATCCCTCTCACTCTCAATAAATGAAATGAAGATTGCCATGGAAAAACCATATGATCTTGGTAAAATTCAGAAGGACATTTCTGACATATCTAAGAAAATATCTGGCTGATAATTGTATTTCATTTTTCAACGACTAATTGTTTAATAGGCTAATTTTGAACTTGGGTTGAATGGCAAATATTATGATTGCAGACGATTCTGATGCGATTCGATTAGTGCTTAAAGACATTCTGAGTATTGGGAATCACACCATTGTGGCTGAAGCCATCAATGGGGACGAGGCAGTTGAGTTGTTTTTCAATAAATCCCCTGATTTGCTTATGCTAGATTTGGCAATGCCAAAAAAAGATGGACTTACGGTTCTAAAAGAAATAATAGAAAGAGACCCTCATGCCAAGGTTGTGCTTATCACTGCAAGTGAT
>JAICHE010000108.1 GCA_025922755.1 Nitrososphaeraceae archaeon | reverse complement strand
GGAAGAAGAGAAGATGAGTGATACTATGGAAGAAGAGAAGATGAGTGATACTATGGAAGAAGAGAAGATGAAAACACATGCCATCGCTTATTCAGGAGTATTTGTAGGAGTTGGTGACGGAATTCATGATGCTCAAGGTAAAGCATACACAATACCACTAGATGATGGAGGAGATGTGTTAAGACTAGAGAATTTCAAATCTACTAACGGTCCAGATCTTTATGTTTATCTTTCAACAGATAAAGATGCATCAGAATTCATCAATTTAGGAAGACTAAAAGCTAACAACGGAAATCAAAACTATGAAATTCCAAATGGAGTGAATCTTGCAGAATACAACCAGGTTTTAATTTGGTGCAAAGCATTTGGGGTTTTATTTGGAAGTGCAGAAATTTCTCCTCAATAAGAAGGTCAAAAAACCCCAAAAGGAATTTTTTATATCTCATACTAATTCTGAGCAATCATTGATTGGAGCTTTGGTTATTTTTCCAGTTTTTTCTATTATGCAGATAATTCCAAAGAGCATATTTTCTTTTTCTGGTACAGAAAATGGCCAATCTGAGGAAAATCCTAGATTCAAAATGATACTTTGGATGTTTGTTGCAGGCACAAGAGGAGGTGCTAATAGGGCAAGAATACTCAACCTAATCAAAGAAACCCCAATGAATGCCCACAAAATTGCAAAATCCTTGGATTTAGATCACAAAACAGTAGCTCATCACCTTAAGATTTTAACCAAAAATGATTTGGTTGAAAAGGCTGAGAAAACATATGGTGCAGAATACCAGTTATCTGGCATTATGAGCAAAAATCAAAATGTATTAGAGGAGATTATGAATAAAATTGGGACAAAGTAATTTAACAAATCTCAGAGGAGAAAAAGCATGGTAGACTTTATGTTAGCTGCAGTAGTATCTGCATTTCTTAACATCGGTTTGCTTGGAGTAGCAATTGGAACTTATGTTCAGAATTTAAGAGTGATTAGGTCTTACTATACATCAGGTTTAGTTTTAGTTGCATTTTTGTTAATGATTCAAAACATTGTGATTGTTTTGTTTTGGTTTACGCTTTACATGGATGACAAAGCTTTGATGATGTCAGCAGATATGGTAGCTCATTACTTGTTTTCAATTAATGTAATTCAGACAATTGGATTGTCTGTCCTTGTGTGGATTACAAGAAGATAGTTAAGAAAAAGATTGGGGCATAAAGTGGGTAAATCCTTAAGGTAAATTTTTTGAATTATTGTTTTAATGAAATCAAAAAAGAAAGGTATTCTTGCATTGGCTTCAATAGTTGCAATGTTAGCTGTTGTAAGTATTACAGGAATACCAGAATCTAATGCCGCACAAGCAAAAATGTATGAGGTTACAATAACAAACCTCACACCTGGACAACCAATAACTCCACCTCTTCTTGTAACACATTCCTATGACGCTGGAATTTTTTCAGTTGGGGAAATGGCAAGTTATGAACTGCAACAATTAGCAGAAAATGGAAATCTTGAACCACTAGTTATGATGTTAGAGGAAAAAGATGGAATATTAGATATTGTTCACGGAAATGCTCCATTAGTTCCTGCAAATGACCCTGGAGACACAGGTTTGAATTACTCTGAAACCTTCGTAGTATCTGCAGAAGGCACTACAAGATACCTATCATTTGCAAGTATGTTGGTATGTACCAATGATGGTTTTGCTGGAATTGACTCTGTCAGACTTCCAGTAAATCAAAAGACAGTGTATGCCATGGCATATGATGCAAGAACAGAGATGAATACTGAAGATTTTGCCGATTTGGTACCACCTTGTCAGGGCTTAATTGGAGTTTCTTCTGATGATGAAGGAACAGGTTCCAGCAATCCTGCAATAGCAGAAGAGGGAGTAGTCATCCCACATCCAGGAATTGTAGGAGATGAGGATCTACTTCAAAGTGTTCATGCTTGGGGAAATCCTGTAGTAAAAATCGACATTGTTCGAATGAAATAATCTCCAACTATTGTTGGAATTTTTTTTTTATTTTTTCTTTGAAATTGCTTTTTTTAGATCCCCAAAGACCATTACTGGATGGAATTCTATTTTGGCATCATATTCTTGGAACATTGGCTCTGCTATGGAAGGGATTTTGTCAACACTTGGCAAGTCAATAATGAACTCAAATGTTCTAAGACCATTTTGTTCATAGAAATAAGCAGATTCTCCTTTGATTTTCTTGTAATAAGATTCTAGTTTTTGAATTCCTTGTGGATCTTTGATCAGCTTGTTTCCTCCCTGAACGGTAGGTTGTATTCGAACAAGAAATCGCATGATGTACCAAAGATATACTCCCTTTTTATCTTGTCGTATGACAAAGCAGAACTAAAAATCAGAACCAGTACAAATTTGGGAATTGATTTAAGTACGGCTACAAAATCTCTGCAATGATGAATTTAAGAAAAAAACATCTTGTATTCTTAGCAATCATTCCTTTAGTAATGATAGCTTTGATGCCACAATATGTCGAAGACATCAACGCAGAGAAAAGTAAGGGAACATCTATTCCAAAGACAGGATCTATTAATTCTCCTGTTTGCGGTGACAGACTTTGCTCCGAAATAACAAACACGCAACTCGAAGATACAACAACTACGGTATCAGGATATGTCTATAAACAAGATTTCATTCCTGTAGAGAAAATCGAGATAGACCTTGAGAAAACAGCTGTGTTTATCACTGATCCTCAAAATGACTTTCTTTCCGAAGGAGGGGCTGCTTGGGCGTTGGTTGGAGAAGGAGTTGTAAATGACATGGTAGTCGAGCACCAATCTGCCATAAAGGCAACTGCAAAAGAAGTTGGAATCCCTGTATTCTATTCGCCACACACATACACAGATCAAGAATACGCCAATTGGAAAGTTCTCAATCCGATTGACAAGATAATGTTCTCAATTGACATGTTCCATGAAGGAACATGGGGTCATGAATTTCATCCAGAGATGATTCCTGATGAGAACACACATGTGTTGAATCCCCACAAAGGTTTGAGTAACTTCCAATCAGGAGATGCAGTATTACAACTTCGTCAGTATGGAATTACAACCATAGTTTTGGCCGGAATGTCAGCAAACCTATGCGTAGAATCTCATCTTAGAGATGCAATTGAAAACGGATTTGAAGTGATTGTTATTTCTGATGCAACGGCAGGCGCAGGACCTTATTCAAAGGATGCAGCATTGACTAACTTTGAGTTTATTGCAAATGAGATTACAACAACTGATGACATCATAAATCGACTAAAACAAGCAGCACAAAACTAAAACTTTTTTTCTTTTTTTAAGATAATTTTTCCAATATCGTCTGGAGAATCAATCAAAAAATCTGGATTCTCTTTTGCAAGTGCCTCTTTAGTGTTATACCCCCAACTTACTGCAATAGTGTTGACTCCTGCTTTTTTTCCAGCTTCAATATCACGTACTTCATCGCCAACAAAATAGACATTAGATTTTTCCAATTTCATATCTCTGATTATTTTAGAGATTGTTTTGTCTTTGCCAAAAATCTTCTTTGAGGTGTAAAAAAGATCAAATTGATCAAGGTTGTTTGCATGAAGGAATTTTCTTACATTTTCTTCAATATTAGTAGTAACAATTCCTAATTGACATTCATTTTTTTTAAGAAGTTTTAGGGCAGGTAGCAAATCTACTGATGGAGATAAAAGAGCAATGTGAGAATTTATTTCTCTGCGAACTTTTCTTATTACAAAAGGAAGTTTGAATAAAGATATTCCAAGATGATTTAGTATCTCTCGTGGTCTCTTGCCACGAAGGTATTCTTTATCTTCATCTCTAATCTTTCTGAATCTAAAGTCCTCAGAGAGATTATTCATAATATCAATTATAGAGTCTAGAGTATTTGCAATAGTTCCATCAAAATCAAATATCACTACTGGTTTTTGCATCGTCAAATGCTTGGAATTTCAGATGAATATATGTCAAAATAATCAAACAGCCAAGCCTGCTACAAGTAGATTTATTTTCGATACAAAAAAAGAGCAATTATTGGCAATTTTACCCATAGATAATGGTCGATATGGGACCAAGGAGATGATGGAGATCTTCTCTGAGCAAAAAAAGGTCGATTATCAACTCCAAATAGAGGGAGCAGCTGCCATTTCCCAAAGCGAAATTGGCCTAATTCCAAAGACCGTTGGAAAAAAGGTATTCACAGCTGCTAATTCCGGCAAAATAACTGCAAAAAGAATCAAGGAATTAGAAGCAAAAAGTGATCATGACACTGCAGCTTTGGTCGAATCCCTCAGTGAAAAATGCACAAAAGAAGTAAGACCTTGGATTCATTATGGTTTAACAAGTAACGATTTAGTGGACACTAGTAATTCAATGCAAATGCGAGATGCATTGAAGATCATCGAGCCCAAAGTTGCAAAGATGGCACTAGTCTTGGCAAAAAAGGCTGTTCAGTACAAAGACATACCAGCCGTTGGCAGAACGCATGGACAGCATGCAAGCATCATATCATTTGGATTAAAGTTTGCCAATTGGGCAGCTGAGATGTCAAAACATGTAGAAAGAATTGAAGAATTAAAGAAGAGAATATTGATTTGTAAAACTCTGGGAGTTGTAGGAACCGGTTCCTTGATGGGGGCAAAGTCAGTTGAGGTACAAAAAAGAGTTGCAAAAAGACTCGGATTATTTCCAGCTGAGGTTACAACTCAGGTAATTCCAAGAGAAAGATATGCAGAGTACATTTTTGAATTGGCATTGATTGGTGCAACACTAGAAAAAATTGCAATAGAG
>JAICHE010000107.1 GCA_025922755.1 Nitrososphaeraceae archaeon | reverse complement strand
GACATAGTGTTTGTCCTTACAATTAGGACAGATAAAATGACTCATGTTTTCTACAACTCCAATGATTGGAACATTTAGTTTTTCAAACATTCCAATTGCCTTTACTGCTACGTTGCTTGCAACATCTTGAGGAGTCGTAACAACTAGAATTCCAGTAATTGGAATTGTTTGTGCAAGAGTTAATGGAATATCACCTGTACCTGGTGGAAGATCAACAATTAGATAATCCAAGTTGGACCAATTGGTATCAACTAAAAATTGTTTTAAAATTCCAGAAATAATTGGGCCTCGGTAAATTGCTGCCTGATGTGCTTGCTCTGCAAAAAATCCAAAAGATACAACCTGGATTCCGTTTGATTCTGCGGGTTGAAGTTTGTTATCTTCAACTTCCATATAGCCATCTTTCATTCCTAACATGAGTGGAATACTTGGCCCATAGATATCAGCATCAAGTAATCCTACTTTTGCACCCGTTTGAGATAAAGCCAAAGCCAAGTTTAACGAAACAGTTGATTTTCCAACTCCTCCTTTGCCACTTGCAACACCAATAATGTTTTTGACAGTATTCATTGCAGTGTCTTCATCAAGAGAACGACCCTCCATAACTTTGGCAGTAACATTTAGATCAAAGTTCTTAACTTCGGGCATTTCCCCAATCACTTTTCTAACATCATCTTCAATCTCAACATTGAAGGGACATGCTGGAGTAGTTAGCTCCAAAGTAAATTTCAGATTACCATCATTTAGTTCAAGATCCTTTATCATCCCCATAGAAACAATGTCTTTTTTCAAGTCAGGATCAATTACTGTACTAAGTTTTTCAAGAACTTGATCTATGCCTACCAATGGGCTAAAAAGTCTGATTACTTTATTTAAACATAAGTCAAACATCTGAAAAAATCCTCAAAAATTTGTAATTTAGACAAAATCTTTCTAGTATTCAGCCAAAATTACCCAAAGATTCATAAATTGAAATTTGAGAAAAACAGCACAGTTGTTTTCTATATCTACGCTAGGCGATGTTGTTAGGATTCCACCAAGTTTGTTTGGGACTACTCTAAAAAAAGCCGCATTGAATATCCTCAAAGAAAAGTACGAGAGTATGATTAATGCAGAACTAGGTTATATCATCATGATTTTAGATGCCAAAGTAGAAGAGATGGGAAAGATGGTTGCCGGAGATGGTGGAACTTTCCATAAAGTAGAATTTGATGCCCTTACATTTTATCCAAAACTTCAAGAAATTGTCCATGGTGAAATCGTAGACATTACTGACTTTGGAGCATTTGTTAGAATTGGTCCAACAGATGCATTGTTACACTTGTCTCAAGTTATGGATGACTATCTAAAAAGTGATGTAAAATCCGGAATGATTTTGGCAAATCAAAGTGGAAGAACATTAAAAGTTGGTTCCACATTACGTTCTAGAATTACTGCTGTGTCATTAGGCAAAGCAGCAACAATGGGTAAAATTGGAATTACATGTAGACAACCATTCCTTGGTGCAGATGAATGGATTGCAGAAGAAATTAAAAAATCAGGTGGAGGTTCAGAAGAATCAGAGCCCACCAAAGAAGCAAAAGCTGAGGCAAGTTAAAGATGGCCCGAGAAATGGCTTGTAGAAAATGCAAGTATATTACAATAGGAAAGGTTTGTCCAAATTGTAAATCTACTGATTTGACTCCAGATTGGAATGGAGTTGTTTTAGTAGTAGAGCCAACAAATTCTCAAATTGCATCAACCTTGGGAATTACAGCAAAAGGAAAGTATGCAATTAAAGTAACATAGAGAGTTTTACAAATCTTTAAAATTATTACAAATCATAGCACTACATTGACATTAAACATTAGAAAAGAGCTAGTAAATTTTCTAGCTGAAGACATTGGCAAAGGAGACATTACAAGTGCACTTTTACCTAAAAAGAAAATTTCCGCCAAAATAATTTCCAGAGAAAAAGCAGTAGTTGCAGGCGTAAAATTTGCAAAAGAAATTTTCAACATTATGGGGTGTAGTGTCCAAATTGTAAAAAAAGACGGTCAGAAGATACAGCCCAATCAAACAATTATGAAAATTTCTGGAAATGCAGATAAAATCCTAACCTGTGAAAGAACCGCTTTGAATTTACTTACAAGAATGAGCGGCATTGCAACTCAGACAAGTGAACTTGTATCGAAAATTCCGACTAAGAAAACCAAACTTTATGCAACACGAAAAACTGCACCAGGTCTTAGATTTTTTGACAAGGAGGCAGTTAGAATTGGAGGAGGAGAAAAACACAGAATGAGACTAGATGAGATGATAATGATTAAAGACAATCACATTGCTGCAAGTAATTCAGTTTTGGATTTGATTAAAAAAGCCAAAAAGAAATACAAAAAATTTGAAGTCGAAGTAGAAACCAACAACGATGCACTCTTAGCTGCAAAAGAAGGGGCAACGATAATTATGTTAGATAATTTTTCACCATCTCAGATTAAAAAGACTATAGAGAATTTAAAAAAAGAAAAGCTTCGCAACAAAGTAAAACTTGAAGCATCAGGTGGAATCACATCTAAGAATATTGCACAGTATGCAAAAACAGGAGTCGACATTATTTCCGTGGGCAGCATTACAAATTCTGTTAAAGGAATAGACGTGAGTTTGGAGATTTAATTACTTTTTAGCAGATTCAATTTTTTCTGATAATTCTTTTACTGCTTTATTTTTGGGATCAATTTCCTTTATTTTATCACAGCAGCCAATGGCTTTTGTGAAATTACCTAATCTAAAATACGAATTAGCTTCTAAAATTAATACTTCAACATCATGAGTGGCAATCTCAAGAGACTTTTCAAAGTATGATATTGCTGTTCGATATTTCCCCTTCATGTAGTAAATTCCCCCTATTATGAACAATACATCATTTTCGTAAGGGGTTTTTTTTAGAATCTCATCACCAATTCGTAATGCAGAATCATATTTTTTTCTTTTACTAGTTTTCGTAACTCTTTCTTTTTTTTAGAAATATTTTTTTTCTCAGGATTTTTTGAACCTAAACCAAACAAACCGACCAAAGTATCCTAATGCAGAATGCCCTGAATAATATTTGTTTAAAGACGCACAATGAAATCCATCAATAATAAAATAAAAAGAAGGAAAGGAGCAGTTATCTAAGATTACCTGCAACATATCCACCATGAGGCATTACAAATCCATCATTTTCATCATAGATTTTTAATACTTGGTTAGTGGATGCATCGAGTTTTATCAAATAACTTGATGCCCAATCTTGAACATAGACATATTTCTCATCAGGAGTAACATATAGCCCATGTCCAACGTCAAAGTCGTTTGGTAGTCCGTTATTTGGTCCCATTCTTTTGATCAATTTTGGAGAGTTGACATTCGATATATCCCAGATTGAAAGATATCCTTCCTCATCAATTGCATCATCCATACTATCTTCCTCGGCAACATAGAGCTTGTTTCCTACTATGGCTATATCAGATGATGGTTGCATGATTCCTTCGGTGGTTGGTGTATCTGGTCCAATTATCATTTTAGAGGTCTTTGTTTGGGTATCTAACAGGAATATTGCAGGTCCAACAACATCAAATCCTGAAGGAGTCAAAGATGTTGGTCCTAATTGCTGAGTTCCTGTTATAGCATATCTGTTGTCAATCCAAGAGATGAAGTGAGAAAATGCACCGTATGTTTTTTTGTCTTCGCTAACAGTCAATGGAATTAATCCAACAAGGTTCAAGTCACCTGTTTGTGAATTAATATCATACATGGTAATGTAATCCATGTCGTAGTAGTAACCTGTTCCTAGACCAATGTTACCCATAGAATTTGGGAAAATTCCATGTATTTGTCTTGAGAAACTACCAAATTGAATTGGATCAACTGTAGCTAGTTTGTCTGTCTTTGTGTCGATAACTCTAATTTTGTTATCAGTCCATTGAGTAGTGTAGACATAATTACCATTTGGCAATATTGTTGGTCCGTGAAGTTGATGATTTCCTGGAACCCACATGGAAGCTACAATTGGTTGTCTTGGATCAGTTTCAGTTGGTACAAGCATCGAAGGCTTAGAACCAGCTTTTTCAATTGTCATCACATTTGTGATTTTTGCAGAAGCAGAGCCTGTTTGCCAATTAATGTTTGAAAGGCTTATGGCAACAATTGAAAGTGGATCGTCGTCTGAGCTCATCAAAGTAAGGTATACTTTGGAACCGTCCAGCGTAGCTATTGAGTGGAGTGGTGCGCCACCAGGCCATTTTGGATCATTTTCCAAATTAACTTCAATCATTGCATCGGTATGAGTATTGATTAGATACAATACAGGTTTACCCATGTCAGTGTTGATAAGAAGATTAGGCGAGGTGGTTTTTGTCATCGTGGTTGTTGTTTGTGTAGTCATTGGTGTTGCAGATCTTACAGGGTCAGAGCAAAGTCTATCCCCACAAACTGTTCCTTTTGTTGCTTGACCAAATTTCATTGTTGAAGTCCCTTTTGATTTAAGGGCAAAGGCCTCAGGAACAAAGTCTGTCATTGCTGCAATTCCGGATGTCAATAAGATCGCAGATAGGACAATAGTCGTCGCTATTTTCATTAAAAATTCCCATGAAGTGTTATATTTAAGTGGTTAAGTAAGTATGATGATCGTTTTTTCTGCTTTCAAGAAAGGATTAACTTATCTCCAACATCCGATTAATTGCCAATCGGGCTTTGTCTGCAATTTCTTTAGGAACTATAACTTCGTATTTGTCTTGTACAATAGAGTCGTAGACTTTTTCAAGTGTATTCATTTTC
>JAICHE010000106.1 GCA_025922755.1 Nitrososphaeraceae archaeon | reverse complement strand
GCAGTAATTGGGCCTGTCCGCAATAAATTTAGATAAATTCGAACTTCTAATTCATCAAGATCTAAAATTTCTTCTAAATCCCCTTTGAGTGAATCTACATAATCTTGAAATGCCATGGTGTTCTTTTTTTCTCCTTTTACCTCTTGATTAGTGGTGAATTTCCTTGAAAGCATATAGTATTTTCGCATAAATCCTTAGTATTCATCATTAAATGAAATTGTTGACAAATTGTTAAAATTAAATGGAAATTACTTTTCGTATGGCTGCTGAGGGCCTTTTGAACTTGACAAAATTAATTTTATGAAATGGTTTTCTCCGATGATATGCAAATGTTTTGATCCACTAAGAAATTACAATAATTCCATTTTCTATTAGATATTGAATGCTCTTTACAAATTCATCATCACTAATGGTGTCTTCTGCCCAAAACCCTGCAATATTTTTCACCCACAATGGCATTCCATTAAGGCTCTTTGAACTGGATTTGGATGATTCAGGAATTTTGATAATGTCTTGTTCAAGCAAGTATTGAATACTTGATACAAACGCTTGATCGCCAATTTGCTCTGATGCCCACCATCTTGCATTATTTTTCACCCAATTTGGAACTTCTATCTCATTATTTGATGAAGTCTTTTTCGATTGCGAATTGTCAGAATTTAGTATCCCAGGATTTGAATTTGTTGTAGATGAATCAAATTGTCTGTCAACTACCTGGTAAGTAAGGTTGAGGTCCCTATCCACATATCCGTTATAACTTGCGGAGACACGGTAGACTCCTCGAGGTGAATCTTTGTCTATAATTAACAATGTTTCAAAAAATCCAGTTCCTGTGGTTTTTATTTTCAATACTTCTATGGAGTTGTCTGGACTATGGATTGTAATTATTACTGGAAGTCCTCGATAAAATTCATCTTCAGCAATCCTTCCAGAAAGTGTAATTATTTTTCTATCGTATCTGTCTGCTTCAATAATTTTGTCTGAAACTGCCATTGAAGTTAATGGTGACAAGGGGATAATTGGTTCCGGTGTTGGTTCCGGTGTTGGTTCCGGTGTTGGTTCCGGTGTTGGTTCCGGTGTTGGTTCCGGTGTTGGTTCCGGTTGAGGTTCAGGTTTAGGAATAGATGAGCCTGAAAATGCATAAAAACCATCTGCACCATAAATTTCTCGAACTTTTTGAATGTCGATGTCTGTAATCTGTAAAAGACTAGAAATTCTTGGGATAGTGGGAATCATTGCAGAGGGAGGTGACTCATTACTTGATTGCCATTTTTTATTTACATCATTATCATCCGAAACATAATGATCCAATCCCAAAGAATGTCCAATTTCGTGAATTGCAATTGCAAAAATCATATCGTCTGATTTTAAAGTCTCATCATCATAACATGGAATCAGACCACTGCATAATTTGGGTTGCAAATAATAAATTACAATTTTACCGGGTGGCCAAGAAAAATAACCTGCAACCGTATCTGCTAATTCGGGTTTGTCTTTGAATTCTATTTTAATATCACAATTTTCTTCATTTTCGTTGGAGATTTCTTTTACCTCCATGTTCCAAACACTGTCGTTTTTCAACTCTGAATTTTTCAGGCTTGTTTCCCATTCTGAGACTGCGTCTTTGGCGATTTTTGTCCATTGCAGTGCTTTACCATCTGGAGTTTCATCTGAAAGAGAAATAATGCAATAGGTACTTGGTTTCTCCAATCTTACATTTGTGGTTGGGAAAAATATTTCTGCATAAACTGCTTGAAAATTAGATGTTATTACCAAAATAGTAATGGCAAAAACTATCGCTTTTTTACTCATAATTAATTTCCAGATCAATTTCTCTTTGTTAGTAATTAAAGTCGTTCTCCAAATTTGTACTAATGTCTTCTTTCAAAATTTTTCATGTTGTTTTTACTGAAAAAATATTCATTTAAATCCAAAATTGCCTTCATTTTTCTATTGTATGAATCACTAAAACTCTCCATTCAAAGCCTACAAAAGAGCAAATATGGGAAAGGAAATAAAAAAAAATTATCTGCAGTAATGCATGCTCTAAATCGTGCG
Source organism: Nitrososphaeraceae archaeon (assembly GCA_025922755.1). GTDB lineage: Archaea > Thermoproteota > Nitrososphaeria > Nitrososphaerales > Nitrosopumilaceae > Nitrosomaritimum. Next base: position 2,894 of record JAICHE010000106.1, on the reverse strand, counting down.
AGTTCAATTTTTAACTCAGATGATAAAAACAAAACTAATCCTGAAACTCTAAAACAAATTAGTTTTAGAAATGTAAGCACAGAGGAACAAATTCCAAGGATATTAGATGAATTTATGGATGACTTTGAAAAAGAATGCCTAGAAAAGGATAATGGAAACGCAAAAAATTATTCATTATTTTCTGTAACTTGTTATAAAATAATACGAACTCTAGATTCTGGAAAGAAAAGAGGATTGCTTTCTGCCCATACATTAAATCGATTAAACAAAATGTTTGTAAAACACCCTGTCAAGTATAGCAAACAAGCAATTCGTGATCCTTTGGGGTTGGTATTTGTAATTACAGAGCTAGCGATTGATATTGAAAAAAATCTGTCAATCCCTTATGAATTTGATCAAAGTATTTTAGATCAAACAATGCCGTTGATGCAACGATACTATGTCCAATATGATGATGCTGTGAGAAAAATTTTAGAAGATTTTTCGAACATGCCAAAATTCAAATTGGTAATTGAGATTGGAGAAAAACACAAGGAATTAATTGAGAAATTCCTCGATTATGGGATTGCAAAACTTCCTCTAGATACTAGAATAAAAAAAGTAAAATCAATTCTTGAAAAAATTATTGCAGAAGAAGTTGATGCAGTTGCTTTGGGGTATTATGAAAACTTGAAATTAACTTTCTCTGATCAAACCCTTCGTCCTCACTTAGCTAAATTAGCAAAAGGAATGCCAAAAACTAACAGACGATTTGCAAATACTATACTTGAAGAAGTATCTGCTCTTTAAATTCCATTAATTACTCTAAATTTGTGCCTGAATTCAGATAGTGATGATTTATCCTGAATAATTATTCAAAAAATTGACAAATTAGATTCTTGATTTAGATTTTAGACGTTAAGACCATTTTTTCGGACCATTTTTTGTAATGACTTCATTTGTGAGGGGGATATGTTTTGAGTGAACTAATAATTGAACATCCAATATCTCTAATTGAAAATCTTTTGAAGGCAGGCAAAGGTGATAAAGGAAGATTGCTATATCTAAAAAATGCAATAAAAAATGGAAGAACAATCTATGAATCTGACCAAAAATATTTGCACACAATGCAAAACGCCTATCCTGAATTGTTGTTTCAAGAAAATACTTTTAATAATTTATCACAAAACAATTCCGTGGAACCTTATTTTTCTGCAGAAATTAAAAATAAATCTGCAAAAAAATCAAAACAATCGTCCCAAAATAAAACTCTCATTGATTCATTTGACTTTGAATTAGAAACAATCCAAAATTCTTTATCAGATCTCAAAACCAAAGAATCCAAAATAAAGGACAATCTAAAATTGCTATCTATTAACCATGAAATTTTATCTCAAACAAAAATTGATCAAACAAACTCCTTTGGTTCCTTTTCTAATTTGTCTAAGAATACACCTTCTGACCTTTTTGAATTAATCAAAGACTCTCCTAATGTGAATATGGCTCACAGATTTAGAATAAAAAAACACAATGTGATGACATATGCATCAGCTGGATTATTTTCCTTGTGGTTTGCAGGTTATCAAAATCTTGTTGATCTTGGAGTGTTTCAGGGTTTATCGCTGGGTTTCTCAGCTGGTGCTGCAGTTTCAGCTGGATTTTTCTATAAAAAAAATATGAAAAGCGGCTAGTAATCTGTACCAAAAATATTGTTACAAAAATTATGATGTTTTTTAAAATGTTTTAGTTCCTCTCAAAAATGCAGTTACAATTACCATATAGCATCCGGTGGCGATAATTTCGGAAATTAACGAGGCTAAAAATGGCTCTATTCCAACTTCTAAAAAATAATAAAATGTTGGCCATCTTACGCCCAAATATCCTACTTCGCCTATTCCGAATGATGAGATCATACTGAAAATTTCTTTTTTTATCAGTTTACTACCCATCTGTTTGTAACGGTTTTTGTTGTCAAAATAAAACAATCCTGAAAAAATTCCAAAATAAATTACATATCCAACGATTATTGTTATTGTGGTGTTTACGTGATTTTCAAACCCTGCTAGGGATTGTGCAATTACTGCAGAAATAGATGCAGATACAACAAAACAAATTAAAAAATTTCTGTTAATTTGCAGTAGTTGTTGGTTTGATTTCATAATTTACCTTTTAGCAACCATTATTTTGTCTTACTCTTTCTTTTTTCTATGGTTAAAAGATGCGAGTGGGCTACAGAAGAACCCAATTTATCATATCATGACAAAGAGTGGGGTGTGCCACAACATAATGACCAAAAATTGTTTGAGTTTTTAATATTGGAAGGTGCACAGGCTGGACTCTCCTGGGTTACTATATTAAAACGCCGTGAAGGATACCGTAAAGCCTTTGCAAATTTTGATGCTAAAAAAGTAGCCAAATTTAATGAAAAAAAAATATCTTTGCTCTTAAAGGATGAATCTATCATAAGAAACAGACTTAAAATTAATTCCGCAATTAACAATGCAAAGCAATTCCTGAAAATCCAAAAAGAATTTGGAACATTTGACAAATATATCTGGAGCTTTGTTGATCATAAACCAATAAAAAACAAATTCAAAAAACTCTCTGATTTACCATCTTCTACTATGGTTTCTGAAAAGATGAGTACAGATCTTAAAAAGCGCGGGTTTAATTTTGTGGGCCCAACAATTTGTTATGCTTTAATGCAAGCAATTGGCATGGTAAATGACCACACCACTGGATGTTTTCGTTGTGGGAAGTAATCCCATTCTAATCTTATGATTTAACATACAATTTCTCAAATCTGTGCCTAAATTTTTCTTATAATTGCATTATTCTTATCAATATCGGAGAATCCATAGAGTTTGAGCATTTTGAATGAAAAAATGTCAAAATTTTCAAAAACAGCTGGTCCT
>JAICHE010000105.1 GCA_025922755.1 Nitrososphaeraceae archaeon | reverse complement strand
GTAATCGGCATAACCTCTTCAGAATTTACAAGGGATAATCTTAACAACATAATAATTTCAGGCACTGTAGAAAACAATGGAGAAAATACTGCAAACACTGTTGCAGTAATAGTAACCCTTTATGATAAACAAGGACATGTTGCTTCAGTCTCTCGAGTTCATCCAGAACCAGACTATTTGAGAACAGAGCACGATACATTTTTTGCAGTATCTATGCCTGACAAGAACCAAATTTCAGAAGTGACTGACTATACAGTTATTGCAGAATCCGAAGAATATGCAGCTGCCCCAGAATTTCCCATTGGTTCTTTGGTATTACTTGCAGGTTCAGTTTCAGCATATATTGGAATTACAAGATATTCTGGAAGATTCATAGCAAATTTAATTTCTGCAACAAATCCAAAGTAGGACTAATTTCTGCAGCAATTTCCTTTTTATCCAAAGGAGTCGGTTTTGAGAACGTGAATGGAAAAGTGATGGTAAGCATATCTTGATCGGTGTGAGAAATTCTAATAAAATGAATTTTGAGATTTTGTTCAGAAAGAAATGATCGCCATTTTTTTAGTCTGTCCAACACAGATGTGACCTGAGTTTCCACCGTATCAATGTCAGCCTCCAGATCTGTATCAAATAAGCCAAATTTTACCATTGGAACCATAATGAATCCTCCCGATATTTTGTCATGATTTTTTAGCATTTGTGAAATTATCTCATCAGATTTGTTTTTTGGAAAAATTTCTCCATAGTCAGGATCAAAATATCCCGCTATCATTTTCTTTGAATCATATATTCTAAAATATTCTTCATCTAAATCTAACTTCCACAACACCAAACCAATGATTCATGAATAAATAACAATTTACTCGAGATGGTTAAATAAAGAAAAAAACAAGTAAAGCAATGACAATCTCAAAGGAAAATCGCGAGTTCATTGACAGTTTAATTGATTACTACATTAGTGAGTCTCAATCATACAGGCAGATTGCAGAAAATTATTTGCCAGAAGTTGAGTCAGTTTCTGATACGGCATTTGGTATTATTGCAGGATGTGTTTATTCAGGATTTTTGCAGGCCTACCAAAATCAACAGCAATCACCCAGTTTAGAAGACATGAAGGAATTCAACCAAATCATAAAGGAAAAGGCACCTTTAATCAAAAAATCACTGCTTGAGAAAAGTGAGGAAAACGCACCAGAACTTGAAACGCCAGTAGAAAATAAAGCTAAATCAGAATAATTTTGGGAATATCTAATCAGATATTCCCGTTTTAGGTAGTCGTTTTGGAAGACTATTACACACAGTTTGTCTTGTTTGACACCCATAATAGATGATTTTGTATTAAAACAATTGCGTAGAATTTCTCAGTGACCGCCACAGTTACAATTTAATTTGATTTTAAATGAAAACCATGCATGAAAGTGGATGGAAGTAAAATCATTTTTGCCCTAGGAGTATCAGCATCAATTGCGATTGCCTTTGTTTCGTTATTTTTTGCCTTACGTTAAAGATAAATCATGAGATAAATCTAAGAATTTGTTGTCAGCCACAAACGAATTCAAAATTACCCAAATTGTAGATAATGGTCAGATGATTCAACTTACGCTAATTGAGAATGTATCCACAGAGCCCATATCACAAAAACAAATGATAATAGAAAATGTTGCCAAAAAGCTGGACTCTGAAACCAAAGAACAAATAATGCCTTTACTTGAGGCAATCCTTCAAGCTCAACCAACAATCAATGTGAAAAGCTATCAACAAACACAAATTACTATGGCCATGCCAAAAAGCAGATACGAACGGTTGGGGAGACCACAAGTAAGCGAAGTGCTAAAGTTAGATTTGGCAAAAATTTGATTAATTTTTTTATTCTATTGCTTTTTTAATCTCATCCAAGGTTTGGAGAGGCAAAGAGCAAGTAAAATCTTTACAAACAAAAACATTTGTTTTGTTTGAGTCAAAATTTTTCCCAACAAAGAAAGTGTGTTTTGATAAATTTTCTAGTTGTTCTGGTTTAGTTATAGATACAAAGATAGATTCAGGCAAAAATGTTTTTTCCAAATAGTTTTTAATTTCTTTATCAGAGTCATTGAGCATGGTGATTTCCAATGGTTTTTGTAGATACATGAATATTGTATTTAGCAAGAATCCAAAACCAAATGGGTTCTCAGCTGCCATCTGAGCCTGTGATTCCATGATTTTAGTGGCGATTTCAAGAAACTTTTGCTCTTGTGTTAAATGAAACAATCTTAGCATAACCAAACATGAAACTGAATTTCCAGAGGGTAAAGACAAATCATAATTGCTTTTTGGTCGAACAATAAGTGATTCATGGGTATCAGATGTCATGAAAAAGCTGTTGGATTTTTCATCCCAAAAGTGATCAATTAGGTGATGTCCTAGTTGTAATGCAAGATCAAGATATTTTGAATCAGGCGAAATCTCAAAAACATCAAGTAATGAATTTGCAAAATATGAGTAGTCTTCTAGATAACCATCAATTTTGGCATTTCCGTTTTTGAATGTTCTACATAATTTTCCATCAACAAACAGATTGTTTTCGATAAAAGAAACACAGTTTTTCGCACAGTCAAGATATCGTTTATCTCCTGTAACTCGATATCCTTTTGCATATGCAGTAATCATAAGTGCATTCCAAGAAGTGAGGATTTTGTCATCTAGTCCTGGAGGGACTCTTTTGGCACGAACATCAAGGAGTTTTTTAGAGCATGAATCAAGAATTTCTCTGACTTTGTCTTCATTTATTCCAAAATTGAATGCCACAGTTGAGATGTTGATGTTATTGCACAGAATGTTTTGTCCTTCCCAGTTCCCACCATCTGTGACATCATAATACAAGCAAAAAAGATCAGAGTCATCTCCAAGAATATTTTTGATTTCATTTTTACTCCAGACATAGAACTTTCCCTCAACTCCCTCAGAATCAGCATCATATGCAGAATAGAAACCACCTTCAGGAGAAGTCATTTCATGGGCAACAAAATCTAGAGTTTTTTTTAGAATCTCCAAATAAAACGGGTCTTTTGTTATTTGATATGCTTCAGCATAGTTAACTGGAATTAAGGCATTGTCATATAGCATTTTTTCAAAGTGAGGAACAAGCCATTTAGCATCAGTTGAATACCTATGAAATCCACCCCCAATTTGGTCAAAAATTCCTCCTTTTGCCATTTTGTTGAGGGTCTTTAGGGCAAATTCTTGGAATTTAGACAAGCCAGTGAGCTTTGCATATCTAAACAAAAAAGAAACATTAGCAGCATTTGGAAATTTAGGAGCGCCGCCAAACCCTCCATAAGAAAAATCTCCCATTTGAAAAAGATTCATTGCTGCCTCATCAAGTAAAATTTTCTCCAATTTAGCAGGAGTCTGAAGAGTTTCAGTTTTTTTAAGTGCATCAAGGAAATTGTTTGCCGATTTTTCTATATCACTCGGTTTTTCTTTCCATGCTTGAGATAATTGTCTCAAGATACTTCCAAATCCAGGACGCCCGTAAGAATCCAAAACTGGAAAATATGTACCAACATAGAATGGTTTTTGATCAGGTGTAAGAAAAATACTCAAAGGCCATCCCCCTTGTCCAGTTGCAATTTGGCAAACCTTTTGATAAATATCATCAATGTCAGGCCTTTCCTCTCTATCCACTTTGATATTCACATAATTTTCATTCATGAATTGAGCAACATCTTCATTTTCAAATGACTCATGTGCCATCACGTGACACCAGTGGCATGCGCTATAACCAATACTAAGAAAGATTGGTTTGTTTTCTTTTTTTGCTCTTGCTAACGCCTCATCATTCCATGCATACCAGTGAACAGGGTTATTTGCATGTTGAAGCAGGTAAGGGCTAGTTTCATTTGAAAGATGGTTCTTTGTCACGATAACACATATTCTTTTTACTATTTGTACCTAATTGGGATTAAATTACTGATCTTCCTTCTTCTAGCTCATAAAGCCTGACATTGATTTTTGCTAGAAGTTTTAATTTTGATTTATGAGCTTTTTTGCTATGGCTATAATCTTTTTTTTCAAGTAGTTCTTGTAATCGGGTTAATTGAGAAACGGAGAGTTTGTTGAATTCATGTTTAGAATTGGTAATTAATTGTAAAAGAGCAACACGTTCTTTATCCTCAGAAGTTATTTCTTCAGGCACAAAAGTACTTGTTTTTTGACATATATTTTTCTAGTGTCCGAGGTAAGAGTTTAGAAAAATTTACTATTTCACAGTTCAAAATTAATTTTTGAAATTTAGATTATTCAAAAAGACCATTAATAATTAGATCACTAGATTCAGAAATTTTATGGTAAAGATAAGATAGATCTTCAGGTTGCAGACCAGCTTCATGCTCACCAACCCAATAGTTGGCAAAAAGATTAATGACAATTCCAGAAAAAAGGCCAAGAACATACTCTCTGGTATTTTCAATCTTAAAGGAATTTTGCAGTTCACTTTTTCCTCCCAGATCTTTTAGCATTTCTTTTTGATTGATCATATTGACTATTATTGCCATAATTGTTGCCTCGTCTTTTTCAGTCCAATTACCTTTTCCAGACATTAATTAGTCCTGTAATTTGCCTTCATATACATTTTAAAATTTAATCGAGTTTAACAATGTTAAAATTTCGATAAAAAAAATATTTATTCATGGAAAAAATGCGAGCTATGGTTCTATCAGAGTGTGCCCCTATTGAAACAAATCCCTTAAAATTAACTCAAATTGACAAGCACCAAATTAAAAGACCTAATGAAATTTTATTAAAAATTGAAGCATGTGGAGTATGCCATTCCCAGTTACACGGTATAGAAGGGGATTGGAAAGATTTAGGAATTCCTCCAACACTTCCCACCGTTCCAGGTCACGAGGTAGTTGGAAAAGTAATTGAAGTTGGAGACAAGGTTACAAAATTCAAAGTAGGAGACAGAGCAGGAATAACACCATTGTTGGAGGCATGCAAGAATTGTCAATATTGTAATGAAGGAAAAGAATACCTTTG
>JAICHE010000104.1 GCA_025922755.1 Nitrososphaeraceae archaeon | reverse complement strand
CATTTCAACAATTAAAACACCTTTAATCTCTGCATCCTTGTTGTATTTTTTGGCATTTTTTACAATTTTTTTGAATGCATCTTTGACTTCCTTGTCATTTGTTAGATTTACTTTAACTCCACCAGCATCGGACTTGTGAATTATTTGAGGAGATGCTATTTTCATTACTACTGGATATCCTATTTTGTTTGCAATTTTTACGGCATCAGATTCATTTTTTGCAAGAGCACTTGTTGGTAAAGGAAGACCATATGCTTTGAGTACTTGTTGTCCTTCTTCTTCAAGGAGGTTTGGTCGCTTTTCTTTTTTGACTTTATCAAATATTTTTTTGGCTTTTGTTTTGTTTACTTTGAATTTAGTAATTTTTCCTTCTTTGGTGTTTACCCATATTGCAAACTTTATCATTGCAGCAAGAGTTCGAATTGCTCCTTCAGCATATGTGTAGTATGGAACATCTCCTTTGGCTAAAATTTCTCTGTTAGTAATACCCTCATCAAGTCCCATTAAACTTGCCAACATTGTTTTTTTGTATTTTTTCGACATTGAAACAATGACTTCTGCTAACTTGTCATAATTTAGGGTCCCAGATGGCGTACACATGGAAATTACAGAACCTACTTTGGGATGTTTTAGAACCCTATCCAAAACATTACGGAATCTGTTAAAATCAGCATCTCCTACGATATCAACTGGATTACGGGAGCTTCCCCAAGGAGGAATTACTTCATCGATTTTTGGACGAATGCTATCAATTTTGGCCATTCTAATTCCTAGTTTGGAACATGCATCAGTGGAAATAATTGCAGGTCCTCCAGCGTTTGATACAATAACTAAACCTCCTGCGGTTGGAAGTGGTTGTTTTGAAAATGCTGTTGCGTAATCAAATAGTTCTTCCATAGTATCTACCCTAATTGCACCAGACTGCTTTAGTAGTGCATCATAAATTTCATCAGAACCCATCAATGCACCAGTATGTGACATTGCAGCCTTTGCCCCTTCAGGACTTCGTCCTGATTTTAGAACTAAAACTGGTTTCTTTAGTTTTTTAGTAATATTTTTACAAACTTTTAGGAATTCTTGACCGTTTCCCATATCCTCAAGATACATTACAATAACTTTGGTTTGTTTATGTTCTGCAAGCATCTTTAGTACATCCACTTCGCTCATTTGCGCCTTGTTTCCCATACTGATAACAGCAGAGAATCCGATTCCCTGTGCACTAGCATCTTCAACTAAAGCTGCACAAATAGCTCCACTTTGAGAGACAAGTGCAATTTTTCCAGACTTTGGAGTTACTTTCAAAAATGTAGAATTCATCATTGTTTTTGGATCTAAATTCATTATTCCAAGACAATTTGGTCCAATGATTTGGATTTTGTATTTTTTAGCAATATCTTTAAGCTGTTGTTCTCTTTTTGCGCCTTCTTCGTCTACTTCTTTAAATCCTGCAGTAATAATTATGACACCTTTGACTTTTTTCTTTCCACATTCCTCTAAGACATCTGCCACGAGGGTGTTTTTAATTACGATTACTGCAAGATCTACTGTCTTTGGAATATCTAGAACAGTTTTGTAGGCTTTTTTATAAAACACGGTTTCTCTTGTAGGGCTTACAGGATATACAGTTCCTGTAAAACCATTCATAATATTTGATGTAATTGTGCTTCCAACACTTCCTCGTTTGTCAGAGGCACCAATAATTGCTATAGATTTTGGAGATAAGAAAACAGATCCGGCCACTTTCTTGGAGTTAAAGATTTTCTATAATAAAGTTATTCATAGGAATTTCTGATCCATATTTAGCTACCCAACATCTTTCCTGCAAGATTTTCTTTTCTTGGAACCCAAGTTAGTGTGAGTTTTGAGAATTTTCCAATAATACTCCAAGCTTCTTGTGCCAATTCACGCAGCTGCTCATTGTTTATTGCATATTCATGATTTAGTTGAGATATAGTATTTTTTGAATCACTAAAGATTGTAATTTCTTGGTTGGAGTCTACAAATTTTTTTAATGCTGCGATAATTGCAAGGTATTCAGCCTGATTGTTTGTCAAATTTGGTTTTTTTTCATAAAAAGAATCCCCAGTTTCTTTAACAAAATATCCGTAACCACTATTTTCTCCTCCAGAACCATCCACATAGATGCTAATTGCCATCTTTGTACAACCTCGTAACCTTTACACTCAAGTTAATCACTATCATGTAGATAATAGTGGATATAACTTGTGATATAATTGATGCCAAATAAGGATCGTAATTTATGGATAAAAAATAATATTGTAAGATCCATCTAGCTATTGTATATACAATTTCCGAAATTCCTAGAGATGTTATTATCTTAATTAGATCATGGCGAAGTCTTTGAGTGTCTGTTTTTCCAGATTGTAAAAGGTATTTTTTTCGGTTATCATAATAATATAGACCTCCAAATGTAGAAAAATAAAACACATAATCAAAAATTAGTGTGTATGTAGTGTTGAGATAATCTTCTTGTTCCTCTAAACTTTGAGCAATGATGGCTGAAAAAGTAATAGAAACTGCAAAAGCTATTAGAATATTTTTGTTTAGTTTGAGATATTCTTGCAATACTAGTTATCTGAATATCAATTACAATTAAACTAAGACTAGTCCAAAGTAATTTTCAAAAATATCAGTAATCCAACCAGTTCGGCTATTCCAACTCCAAGCATGTATGGGAAGATTTCATGAGAGAATAACTGGTCCATTGAAAAATATGCCAATCCGCCGATAATATTGTGCAAAAATAACATGCTTGTAACCACAATCATCCCTAGAGGAAGTTGAGCTTTTGTTTTTCCATACATTTTACCAAAAATGCAAATTAGTACTCCCAGAACTGCCATATTTGCAATTGACACAATAGATAGCACTAGAGATGTAGATTCCATTTAGAGAGAAAAACCTCCTGAGCGTTTATTTACTTTTGTCCAATTTTGCTGCAATTTCCTCAAAGGTCTCCATATTTACTTCCAGGTAGGTAGAGATGAAATAGGTAACTCCATACTTTTCTCCCATTTTGGTAATCAAATTATTTTTCTCAAGAATCTTAATGTGGTGTTGAATGGCTTTATAGTCTAATCCAAGTGATTTTGCAAGTTGATTTGTATTTAACGGGTTTTCTTTTAATGTAGAGATAATTCTTAGGCGATTCAGTCCCCCTCGAGAGCCTGCAAAAATAAACCACAAGAGTCTTTTTGCGTCAGGATCATTTGCCATTAGTTATCAAATTCATGAAGTTTTACACTAAAAGGTATTGTGTGAAAAATTAAGAATTCCACTAGAAAGTATAAAATACATAAACAGACTAATTTGTGTGATTTAATCCCATGATGTTAAACTACGATGCCCCATTGTATAGACCTCCATCCGAAGCAAGGTCATTAATCTTCCAAGTTACATTGGGTTGTTCCTTTAACGAATGTTCCTTTTGCGACATGTATAGGTCAAAAAAATATTCAGAAAGACCATGGGATGAAATAAAATTCGAAATTGATATGATGGCAAAACAAATGCCTGATACTACAAGAGTGTTTTTAGCTGATGGTGATGCTCTAAATCTTGATGCTGATTATATGGTAAAAATTGTAAAATACATTTATGATAAATTCCCAAATCTCGAAAGAATATCTTGTTATGCAATGCCTATGAATCTCCTAAAGAAGACTCCAGAGGAGCTAAAAAAAATGCATGATGCCGGACTCGATATGCTATATCTAGGAATTGAGAGTGGGTCTGATATTGTTTTGAAGAAAGTAACAAAGGGTGCAACATCAAAAACCATAATCAAGTCAGTAAACAAGGCAAAAGATGCAGGATATGTGATGTCATGTATGGTGATTTTGGGACTAGGAGGAAGAAAATATTCCAAAGAGCATGTTCAGGGTACAGCTGAAGTAATTAGTGCTTGTTCTCCTCAATATGTAGGAGCTCTTACTCTTTATTTAGAAAATGGGATAAAGGATGAATTTTTGCAAAAGTACAACGGCGAATTTGTGCGACTAAATGATGATGAAGCATTAGAAGAACTTGAAGGATTACTGAGCGGAATAGAAACAAAAGAGGAGATTGTGTTTCGAGCAAACCATGGTTCTAATGCATATACGATAAAGGGTACCTTCCCGCAAGACAAGCAAAAAATGCTTGATCAAATTAGATGGCTAAAAGAACATCCTGAAGTTGTTAGACCTCAAGGATTACGAGGATTTTAAACTAGATTTCCTTGATTGGTGTATACAACTTTGAAGATGACAACATTATAGTCACCATCAAAAATTTTGTTTGTTTTGCCCTCTTCTATGTTTAAAACTCTGAATTTGTATTCATAATTTCCATCTTCATCTACATCAGTTTGAGCAAAATGAACTGCTTCATCATTTTGGTAGATTTGGATGATTACAGGATATCCCGCTACAGGATTTGCAATTTTTCCCTCCACAAAAGCCCAAGGAAGAGAATTTTCGTTTTCTGCATGGAACATTAAAGATGTTTTCTCAATTCCAATCAGTCCATTCAAAGGAATGTATTCAGTTTGTGGTTGATGGGTATGACTATTAATCAAAACTTGCCCTTCATGAGGATGGGCAAGAACAAATTGAGAAGTTGAAAAAATTACAACTAAACTTAGGAACAAAGTTGCAAATATTCTGTCATTCATATTCGTGGACAAGACAATTCAGGATTTAACGATTACTACTAAAGTTGGTCAATAATTGGTTTTAGGTTCTCAGGCAATTCTGGTAGTTCTGTGTGACTTTCATTATTTTGAAGAGTTTCAGGACCAATTCTTCTGACTTTTTGAGTGCCAATCAGTGTGTCAATAGTTCGTTGAATATCTTTTTCAGAGATAATAGACAGTAATTTTTCAATCAGTGTTGCCTCATTTTCATATTTTTTTATGGCATATTGGACTAAAACCATTTTTTCATCTGCAGAATATTCGGTCAACTGTAGTTTACAGCTCCTTTCAATTAAAAAAACATTACCAGCCTAATGAAACATTTTCTCAAGT
>JAICHE010000103.1 GCA_025922755.1 Nitrososphaeraceae archaeon | reverse complement strand
TGCTATGCAAAATGTATCAATCTGAGTAAAGAAGCAGAACCTGAAATTTGGAATGCAATTAAACCAGGTGCTGTTTTAGAAAATGTTGTTCTAAATGACGGTCATCCAGATTATGATGATAATACTCTGACTGAAAACACTCGTGTGGCATATCCTCTGGATTACATTCCTGGTGCAGTTATTCCTAGTGTCGGTGGCCATCCCAAAGTAATTGTTTTTCTTACAGCCGATGCAATGGGTGTATTGCCTCCAGTATCTAGATTGACAAAAGAAGGCGCAATGTATCATTTCATGTCAGGATACACAAGCAAATTGGCGGGAACTGAACGCGGTATTAAGGAGCCTAAATCCGTATTTTCTGAGTGTTTTGGAGCCCCATTCATGCCTAGACCTGCATCTGTTTATGCCAAATTGTTAGGTGAAAAAATCAATCAGCACAATACTACTGTTTACTTGATTAATACTGGCTGGTCAGGTGGTCCATATGGAATAGGAACTAGAATCAAAATAAAATACAGCAGGGCGATGGTTACAGCTGCATTAACTGGAGAACTTGACAAAGTTGAATACCGACATGACGAATTGTTTAATCTAGATATTCCAACCAAAGTAGATGATGTTCCTCCAGAAATCTTAGATCCAAAAAACACTTGGACAGACAAAGATGCTTATGAAAAATCTGCAAAGAGCTTGGCCAAAATGTTCATTGAAAATTTTGAGAAATTCGATGGAGTGTCAACAGAAATAAAAAGTGCTGGACCTAAACTTGTTTAGTTCTTGAAATTTTCAACCCAACTAATCCAATTATAACTACGATGACTGCAATTACCCCAATTTGTTTTTGAGGAAGATTAAACCAATCAAATGGTTTGGTTGTTCCTGGTGACACTGAATCAACTTCAATTACATTATATGCCTCAAATGATTCTTCTCCTACTCGTATGTCTGCTTGAATCCAATATACTCCATTCTGGTAAACATCTATGGCTGTTAATTTACCTGGGTTAGTAGATGTCTGTTCTATTGAACCATCTTTGCTGTTTATCGCTGAAATTTTTGCAAAGTTCCAGTCTTCTGGATGGTTAATCTCAAAATTTAATTTCCCATCTTGTTGAGATGTTACAATTGATGCTTCTGTATAATGCAGCAAAAATGGAATTACATATCTGTCTTTATCCTGATTTACGATGATTCTTCCTTCATAATCTCCAAATTCTTCTTCAAGGGCAGTCATTCTAATTTTCAAATTATTCCCTTCAAGAAAACTTGTAAACTGGATGATTTCTGGTCCCTCAAAAGAAACCTCGATATTTTCCAATGAATCCTTTAAAGATTTTAATTCAAAAATTTGCTCTCCCGTGGATTCATCTGAGGACAAATTCATGACAAAATGTGGAGGTTGAATTATCAAAGTTGCCTCGTATGCCCTTGCAATGTTTAGTCTTCCAGCCCCTGCATCATTTAGAGAAAACTTCTGCCCATAGGCATCAGAAACAGGTTCCACGGTCGTTAGTAAGAGCGATTTGATTTCATGATGGTGAATTCCAGGAATTTTTTCAATTAACAAAGCAGCAGCTCCACTTACATGAGGTGCGGCATAGCTTGTCCCGCTAGTGAAATTATAACCTCCATTATGTTGAGTGGTATTGATGTATGCCCCTGGAGCTACAATGTCGGGTTTAATGTAAAAAGGAGATACGGGACCTCTGGAACTAAAATGGACAACAAAATCTGGGTTAAAAAACAAATTAAGATTAGCAACATGTTCTTGCTGAATGATTTTTTTAATTTCTAAACCATCCTCTCTGTCTATAGAAACAACTGGAATTCTTGGTTGGTATCCTGGTTCTACGAATTCGTGAGTTAATTCCCCAAGAAAAATCCCTGGTTCATTATTATAAACAATCAATGCTTTTGCTCCTGCATTTGCAGAATTTCCTTCTTTGATGGAAAAATACAACAACTCCCCTTCTACATCGCTTCCCCTTTCAACCAAAAGGATTGAGTCAGTCACATTTACTCCAACAAGATCTTTTTCTTTTCCATATCCTCCAAAAATAATATTTCCTTGAATTGGTTCTTGAAGTTTTGTGGATCCAACCATTGGAATAACAGTGTAATCTTTTCCGTTAACTTGAAGCGTTGCAACCAAACTGGAAGTCAAATTGTTATAGGTTGCACCAACTGTAACTGAACCAAAGTTTTTTCCGGGACTTCCTATTGTTCCTAACCCAGGGCCATCATTTCCAGCTGCAGTTACAACAAAAATTTCTTTATCTAGTGCTTTTGTAACTGCGTCATCTATCTCTACATTTGTTTTATTTACGCCAAGGCTAATGTTGATTATATTTGCACCATCTTCTATTGCTTTTTCAATTGCTTTAATGATCAAATCTGATGATACTGCATCCCCATCTTCAGAAACTTTGTAAGCTAAAATTTTTGCCTTGGGTGCAACTCCTTTTACAATCCCCTCAGCTGCTATCACTCCTGCAACCTGAGTTCCATGACCATTATTATCCATGGGCAATTCCCCTTCTTGCACAAAATTATACCCCCCAACAACCTTTCCATCAGGTCCCCAACCAAGTAAATCTGGATGATTGAAATCAACACCTGTATCAATTACTGCAATTTTTACACCTACACCATCTATCCCATCTAATCTTGGAATATCAGAACCCACAAAAGGGACACTGTTGTCTAAATACAGATTAAAATTTTCTTCAGCCTCAAATAAGGTCCAAAATATCATTGAAGTTGAAAATAAGATTAATGACAAAAAAACAATTTTTAATTTCACAAATTTTTTAGTATTTTTAAGCAGGTAAAAACTAATTGTCTAGTAAAGCAATAAATGGAATAACACATGTTTTGGATATATGGGAAAATACACTCTTCCTGAAATGCCATATGCTTATGATGCATTAGAACCTCACATTGACGCTAGAACAATGGAGATTCATCACACAAAACATCATCAAGCATACACCGATAAACTGAATGCAGCTTTAGAAGCTTGTCCTCAGGAAATTCAAGATAAGGATATCTTAGATATTTTATCTGATCTCAGCCAAGTTCCAGAGGCTCAACGGGGTGCAATCAATTTCAACGGTGGTGGTTATGATAACCATAGGCTATTTTGGAACAACATGAAGGCAAATGGAGGAGGAGAACCAGGAGGATCAATTGCAGATGCAATTAATGATTCATTTGGAAGCTTCTCTGACTTCAAAGAGAAATTTTCATCTACTTCAGCAGTAATTCAAGGAAGTGGTTGGGGATGGTTAGTATTCAATCCTTCCTCAGGAAAGGTAGAGTACAAAGCAATGCCAAATCAAACCAGCCCAAGAACCGAAGGATTAGTACCTCTCTTGGGATTGGATGTTTGGGAGCATGCATACTATCTGAAATATCAAAATAAGAGACCCGACTATATTGCATCTTGGTGGAATGTAGTCAACTGGGATGAAGTAGAAAATAGATTCTCAAAAGCAAAATAAAGTTCATTCTTTATTTTTTTCATTTTCATTTTATGAATCCATTTATAACCATCAGAAAATGATTTGTTGTAAATGAGTGAAGAAAGAGCCCAACAATTAATGCAACAAATGCAGATGCTTGAAAACTATTTTGCAGATCTGTCTCAAAGAGAGGGAACTCTTTATGGTGTATTGCGAGAAGCAACAGCCGCCATAGAATCAATCAAATCACTCAGCCAAAAACCAGATAATGATGCACTAGTTCCAGTTGGTATGGGAACTTTTGTAAAGACAAAAATTTCCTCAAAAGATAAAATCGTGTTAAATATTGGCGCAGGTATTTCATTAGAAAAAGATTCAGAATCAGCAATTAACTATCTTGAAGCAAGAATAAAAGAAATTGAAGTTGCCATTCAAGACACTGCTGCAAAAAAACACGATGCAGCAGTTCAGCTAGAACAAGGAAAAAATCAAATTAATCAATTAATACAAACAGACTCTCAAAGCCAATAAGATAAAACATGTTTGATAAAATCCGAAATGCGTTTTCAAGTGCTGCAAAGAGCCTAAGTGAAAAAGAGCTTAATGAAAAGGACATTGATGAAATTTTATTTGAGTTAGAAATCTCACTTCATGAATCTGATGTTGCAAGTGAAGTAATTGATCAAATCAAATCTGAATTAAAATCTAAATTAATAGGAACAAAAGTAAACAAAAACGAGATAGAAAAATTTGTAAAAGATAGTCTTATCTCTACGATCTCTTCATTATTTGATTCTGCAGGTAAAGTAGACATTTTTGAAAAAATTAATGAAAAAAAGAAAACTGGACAACCATTTTTGATCTTATTTGTTGGAATCAATGGAACTGGCAAAACTACATCATTGGCAAAATTGGCTTACATGCTTCAACAAAAGAAATACTCTGTGGTGATTGCAGCTGCAGATACTTTTAGAGCAGGTGCAATTGAACAGTTAAGAGAGCATACAAATCGACTGAACTTAAAACTTGTAGCTCAAAATTACAATTCAGATCCTGCAGCAGTAGCACGTGATGCTGTTTTATACGCAAAGTCTCACAAAGTGGATTGTGTTCTGATTGATACTGCGGGAAGAATGCAGACAAGTAAAAACCTGATGGAGCAAATTAGTAAAATCACTAAAGTTGTCAAACCTGATTTCAAAATTTTTGTGGGAGATTCTCTAGCAGGAAATGATACTGTAAATCAAGCCAAAGAATTCTATGATCATGTTGAATTTGATGGTTCTATTTTAACAAAAAGTGATGCAGATGCTCGAGGAGGTGCGGCTCTTTCAGTAGTAAAGATAACTTCTACACCTGTTCTTTATGTCGGAGTTGGACAAGAATATCCAGATCTTAAGGCCTTTGACAAAGAGACTTTCTTAGAGACTGTTTTTGGTTCCTTGGAAGATGTAGACTTAAAAATTGAACCAACACCTGAACCAGAACCAACACCTGAACCAGAACCAACACCTGAACCAGAACCAACACCTGAACCAGAACCAACACCTGAACCAGAACCAACACCTGAACCAGAACC
>JAICHE010000102.1 GCA_025922755.1 Nitrososphaeraceae archaeon | reverse complement strand
CCAGGTCTGTATCCTTCTGAATCTATTAAGACTTCAGAGAATCCAATTAATTTCAATTTGCTTGTAATCTCATCTAGGATTTCAGGAGAAGTTACCAAAGGAATTTCATTTTTATTTACTTCAATTTTTGCCATGCCCTGGATATCTCGTACTCTTACTTGTTTTAATTTTGCAGTTTGTTTTACTATTTTTTCCCCATACTCTATTCTTGCTAATCGCTCAGAAGTAATTTGTTGCCCCCAAGGGATTCTTGAAGCCAGACAAGAGTTCGAAGGTTTATCAAAAACAGAGAGCCCTACAGATTGAGCAATTTTTCTAATCTCAATTTTTGTAAGATTATTTTCAACGAGAGGGCTTCGGATTCCATTTTGTTTTAAAGCTTCAATTCCAGGACGATAATCACCTAAATCATCCAAATTGGTACCATCAACAATAAATTCGATTTTTTTTTCTTGAGCAAGATTGACTAGATGCATCCCTAATTCTTGTCTACAATAATAACAACGATTAGAATCATTTTTAACAAAATTTTGGTTTTCTAGCTCGTCATAATCTAGAGTTATTTGAGTAATCCCTATTTCTTTACAAATTTGCTTTGAGGTATCAAGTTCTTCTTGGGACAGGGTTTTGTAATCAGCAGTAACTGCGATTGCAGAAGAACCTAATTTCTTATATGCAGCATATGCCACCAGCGCACTATCCACTCCACCAGAAAGAGCTACTAGAACTCCATTTTTGTTTTCAAACCAATCTATAAGATCATCAAGTTTAGTCATTTGTTACTGCCTTCTTCAGGATTTCGTTTCTAATCAACGATTCTGTTTCTCTTATTGACTTTTTAAGAAAATCTGAAATTCGTTTTAAGTCATCAAATTCGATTTTAAAATTTGATCTTCCCTGGAAAATTGAAACCTTGTATTTGATATCAAATTCTTTACCTTCAAAAGTTAATTTTATGTTATGAATTGAACGTGGAAGAATTAATCTATCAGAAGTACTTATCCGTATACCCAAAGTTCCAGTTTCATCGATTAGGATATTAGAAATTACATCATAATTTTCATTATCGCAGATTATCTTTACAAGATTGGTGGGCCTTCCTTTTTTTGTTATGCCATGAGAGATAAATGCATCTTTGGCTCCGTTATCCATTATTTTTTCTATTAAATTACCCATGATTTCGCCTGGAACATCATCCACATTTGTTTCAAGGATAATAACTGAATCAGAATCAAAATCATTTTTTTTCTTTCCTCTAACAATTTTTAAAACATTTGAGAATCTTTCAAAATCATTTTTCCCTGCACCATATCCAATGGATTCAATTTTCATAGATGGGTAGTAATCAACAGAAGATTTTGCTAAATTTACAAGTATGGATGCTCCTGTAGGAGTAGTTAACTCACTTTCTGTATTTTTTCCATGAATTACCAATGATGAGTTTTTGAAAATTTCTAAAATAGCACTGGCAGGATTAGTCATTGTTCCATGTGAGAAAGTAACTGTTCCATTTCCAACACAAACAGGCATGGATAAAATCTCTTCCTCAAATAGATTCAAGTCATCTGCAGCAATAGCAGTACCTACTATGTCAATTAGAGTATCTATACTAGAGGCTTCATGGAAATGGACTGATTCTTTTGGGATTCCATGTACATTTGATTCTGCAGAAATTAAGGTGTCAACACAGGCTTCTGCAAAATTTTTTGCGTTTTCAGAGAGGTTAATTTCATTCAAGGAATTTTTGATGGCTTGTTTTATATCCATTCCATTTCTTTCATGAGTGTTTTCTTTGATTTCTAAATTCAAGGAAGTTGATTGTATTCCATGTTTTTGTATCTTTATGAATTCAATTTTTTTAATTTCTGATTCAGGTAAAAATTTTTCACATTTTTTCACACTTTCAAGAATTCTATTTTTATCTGCACCAAGATCAACTAAAGCACATAAAACCATATCACCTGAAATTCCGGCAATATATGGATCCATCACAATAACCATGAATAAAAATTCACGAAAAATGCATATAAATTCTGTCTAATCCAGTTTTAGGTTTCATTAGATTTAATTATTGAAAATTTACACCGCATTTCATGATTACAATTATAGGATCTGGAAAAGTGGGTGGAGATGCAGCTTTATTCTCGGCATTAAAAAGACTAGATGATCAAATTTTGCTGTTGGATGTAGTAGATGGACTTCCTCAGGGCGAGGCCATGGATATCAATCACATGCTGTCAGAACAAGGAATTGATGTAGAAGTAAAGGGATCTAATAATTTTGCAGATATGGAAGGATCCAATATAGTTGTGGTGGTTGCAGGTTCTGGAAGAAAACCAGGAATGACTAGAATGGATTTATTAAAAATTAATGCAAATGTTGTAAAAAGCGTAGTTGACAATATCAAAAAGTATGCTAATGATTCTATGATAATACCTGTAACAAATCCACTTGATCCAATGGCATATGTAACTTACAAAGCATCTGGATTTGATAAATCAAGAGTTTTTGGAATGGGAGGAATGCTTGATTTGTCAAGGTTTAGACAGTTCATTCATGAAGCTACCGGACACTCAAGAGATTCAATTCGCGCATTAGTGATTGGAGAACATGGGGAAAACATGTTGCCATTACCAAGATTCTCATCAGTATCTGGTATACCTCTTTCTTCATTCTTACCAAAAGAAAAATTAGATGAGTTAGTACAAAACACAAAGCAAGTAGCAGCAAAAGTAATCGAGTTGAAAGGAGCCACTGTTCATGCTCCAGGAAATGCAATTTCGGCTATTGTTGAATCTGTAGTTCGAGATAGAAAACAAGTAATTCCTGTAGCCACTTATTTAGATGGAGAATACGGACATTCTGATGTTACAATTGGAGTTCCTGCAATTATTGGTAAAAATGGAGTAGAAAAAATTATCGAACTTGACCTTAATGATGAAGAAAAAACTGCGTTTGATGCAGGAGTAAAAAATGTCAAAGATGCAATCTCAGGATTAGAGATCTAAGCATTTTTTTATTCAATAAATTTCTATAAAGTATTGGAGATTGAAGAAATTTTAAGATCATTGGAAAAAGGAAAAATTTCTTCAGATACTGCTAAGAAACTTCTTTCTTTGTATTCTATTGAAAAAATCGAAGATATTGCAAAAATTGATGTAAATAGAAGAAAAAGACGTGGAATACCAGAAGTAATTTTTGCAGAAACTAAGCAATTAGAAGAAATAAAAAAAATCCTGAAAACAACTTTGGAGAAAACAAATTTTGTTATGATTTCCAGAATAAAAAAAGAGCATTATCCAAAAATTATTTCGTTTTGTAAAAGATTAAAAATTAAGGTAAAAACTGGGAAAAACTCATCAAGTCTTTTGTTGTATAAAAAGCCCATAAAATTTCATGGTGGTAAAGTAGGAATCATAACTGCAGGAACTTCAGATATTGCAGTTGCAGAAGAAGCTAGATTGATGTGTGAAGCAATGAATTGTAAAGTCTTTTCAAGTTACGATGTAGGAGTTGCTGGAATTCAAAGGATCTTTCCTATTCTAAAGGAAATGATAAATCAAGAAGTTGATTGTATAATTGTTGCTGCAGGAATGGAAGGAGCATTAGCGACCCTAGTTTCTGCCATGGTAGACATACCAGTAATTGGATTACCTACTTCAGTAGGATATGGTTATGGAGAAAAAGGGATAGCAGCTTTAGCATCAATGCTTCAGAGTTGTTCCCTTGGATTATCAGTGGTTAACATAGATGGTGGAATAGCAGCTGGCGCCAATGCGGCAAACATTGCAAATAGAGTTGTACGAAAAAGTTCCAAAAAATAATAGAAAAAAAATCAAACATCGATTTTTTGTTTCTAGGCGGTTTAATTCTCGTAAATCATATATAAGATGCCAAATCGAATCAGAATAATATTGTCGGGTAAAAGAATTGTACTTACTGCAGATAGAAGTTTGATGACAAATTATAGAGGAAATTTTCTTTATGGCTTTATCGCATGTGGACCATATGAGGTCCTTCCTGAATGGGTATTTGATAAAGTATTTTGTCCAGCTGTTGAAACGGATCCTATTACTGGAGAATCCAAAGTAGCACAGGTCGGATTAAGAAGAGTAGAAAGTTCACTTTTACAAGGATACAATAGAGATGAGGTTTTTGTTGCCAACCCGGACATGTTAGAAAAATCTATTGGGCCTGACACTAAAGTTGTTGGCATAAATGTAATGGATCCTCTTGGAATGGCTCCTGTGACAACCACAATGTCCCCTGAAAAATTATCTTATGTTGCAATGAAATTTAAAAAAATGTGTGCAAGTATTATTCAGCTCAAAAAGAAATATGATTTTAAAGTTGTAGTAGGCGGAAATGGAGCATGGGAATTAGCAAAATCAGATAGGATGAAAATTCATGGGATAGATACAGTTGTAGTAGGAGAAGCTGATGAACTTGCTTTAGATTTGTTCCATGATTTGGAAAAAGGAGATGCACCAGAATTGATGCATTGTTTTGTAAGGAATATTCAAAATATTCCAATTATTGAAGGACCCACGATTAATTCTTTAATTGAAGCCATGAGAGGGTGTGGTAGAGGGTGTGATTTTTGTGATGTTAATAAAAGATCCAAAAAAGATCTTCCACTAGAAAGATTGCAACATGAAGCAAAGATAAATCTAGATTACGGATTTGATTCTGTTTGGTTACATTCAGACGAAATGTTACTTTATGGATGCGACAACAGAGATTTTGTACCTAATAGAGATGCAATAACTGAGTTATGGAGAGGACTAAAGGGACTAGGTGCTAATTTTGTTGGAACTACTCATATGACCTTCTCAGCAGTTGCAGCAGATGAAAAACTTATGCAAGAGATTTCGCACATTAATCAGCAAGATAAAACTGGAAGATGGCTTGCAACTAATTTAGGGATAGAAACCGTTGCACCAAATTTGGTAAAAAAACATCTTGGTGTAAAGACAAAACCATTTTCTCCTGAAGAGTGGGGAAGCGTTGTGCGAGAAGGAGCAAAAATCCTCAATGAAAACCACTGGTTCCCAGCTGCCACAATAATTATCGGATGGCCTGATGAAACACCTGATGATGTT
>JAICHE010000101.1 GCA_025922755.1 Nitrososphaeraceae archaeon | reverse complement strand
CATTTCTTTTCTCTCCACTTGTCCTTTACTCGACCTTTTCTACGTGCCAATTATTATCGACCTTTGAATCCAAAATATAAGGGTATGCGACTAGATAGAGGTTTGACCCATGTATTTTTGTAAAACTGAAGGAACTGAAATATGTCCATCCTTTGTTTGAAAGTTTTCCATAATTGAAACGAGAATTCTTGATGTAGCAATAAGAGTGCTGTTTAGAGTGTAGAGGTATTTTGTCTCCTCATTTGTTTTCTCACGATATCTAATTTTTAATCTTCTAGATTGAAAATCCAAACAATTTGAGCAAGATACTATTTCTCGGTAAGCGTTTTGACCTGCCATCCAGGCTTCTATGTCGTAAGTCTTTGCAGATATTTTGCCCATGTCTCCTGAAGAAAGAAGCATTACTCTGTACGGAATCTCTAATTTTTGATAAAATTCTTCTGCAATCTCCAACATTCTTTCATGTTCTTTCCAAGAATCTTCAGGCCTAGTAAATACAAACTGCTCTATCTTATCAAATTGATGGACTCTGAAAATCCCTTTTTGATCCCTTCCATGTGCTCCTGCCTCTTTTCTAAAACATGGACTCACTCCTGCATATCTTAAGGGCAAATCCTTTCCTTCGATAATCTCTCCAGAATGCATTGCAGCCATGGCATGCTCTGAGGTTCCAATCATGTACAAGTCTTCATCTTCAATTTTGTAAATTACTTCTTCAAAATCGTCGGTAATAACAGCGCCTTCCATAGATTGATAATTAATCATGTATGGAGGTTGCACAAGAGAATATTTTTTTTCAGACAAAAATTCCAAGGCATAATGGATTAAAGCCTGGTTAAGTCTTACCAAGTCATTTTTCAAATAATAAAATCTTGCACCTGCTACTTTTGCAGCTCTTTCCAAATCCACCAAACCTAAATTATCTGATATGTCTATGTGGTCATTTATTTTGAAATCAAACTCTGGAATTTTTCCCCATTTTTTTATTTCTTTGTTTGCAGAATCATCTGGCCCAATTGGAACAGTTTCATGAATAAGATTAGGAATGGAAAATGCCAATCTTTTGTATTTATTCTCATTTTCTTCTTGGACTGACTCTAAATTAGATAGTTCTTCTGATACCTGTTTCATCTCTTTTAGAATTTCTGAGGTATCTTCTCCTTTCTTCTTTTTTTGAGGAATTTCTAAAGCAACCTTGTTTTTCTTTTTTCTTAATTCATCTGTTTTTAGAATGAACTCTCTTCTTCTTTTATCCGATTCTACAAGCCCATCTAAGTCAAAATCCACATTTCTTTCCTTCAACATTTTTTGGAGTATCTGTGGGTTCTCCTTGATCAGCTTGGGATCTAACACTATTCAATCACCTTCAAAGCCACCTGAACATGAGATAGGACTTCATCTACGGTAGCGATCAATTTTTTCATATCGTCCTCATTTTCAAAATTAAACACCAGCTTGTTATCAACATTCTCCACCTCTAGACTTAGGCCTTTTGGAAAATTCACATTATCAGGATCTAAAGCCTTTTTCACAGTTTGGGCCTTTTCTTTTGATAAATTATCTAGAATTATCTGGACTTGACAAGTTAACGACATTTACATCTAAATAATCTAAAAAGTCATTTAATTTGTCTTTAGTTATTTTTGCCCCAGCTGCAGCATCATGCCCTCCGCCAATTCCATCAAATTTCTCAGCACCTGTTTTCATCAGCTGGCTTAGGTTAATTGCTGATTTACATCCAAAGGATTTTCTTGAGGAAAATTTGATTGTATTTTCTTCTCCTTTTGTTCTAAGAATAATGATTTTTCCTGAATTTTTAGGAGATCCTGCAATTAAAGAAGAAATAGTTCCAGTCATGGTTTCAGGGACAACTCCCTCACCATTTACCATAACGCAAGTCTCACTTTCTGAAATTCTCCATCTTTCATTGGTTAGCACATTCATGTATTCTCTAATCAATTTTCGATATTCCGTAAGAATCACTTCACCTTCTCTTAAAATCTTGTTTCTATCCCCCATGCAAATTGCCATTCCTACTCCAGACTTACTGATTCTTCCACAGGAGTTTAGCATTGTTGAAAACTCTCTTCCATCCCGCAGGAAACTCCTTCTGTCTTCTCTTGGAAACGTGTAGGTGTATCCGATAAGTTCAGACATTATATCTGTGGCATTTTTGCCCGAAGTAAACTTGGTAATTTCTTCAATAACTATTCGTTTTTCATCTTCATTTAATTCGGCTGGAACTCTCCATCTTCCGCCATCTTTTAAATTAATTCCTGACGAATTTAGTAAGGATAGACACGTATCTCTATTCCAAGTAAGTCCTTCTATGAATGGTTGTGAAGTAAAAGCAAGTGCATCAGGTAGAGGCCTTGTTTCTCTTCCCACCAAAAGCAGGTCTAAATCAATATCTAAAAGGCCCAGTTCCTTTGCTGTGTTTGCAATTTCAAAATTTTTCCCAATAAAGGATTTTCTCTCCCCTTGGTCTTGCCTGTCTCCTAATGCAGCAACAACTGCTACTGATGACAAGTCTGAATTTTTATCATCAAGTGACATTGCTGCCAAATATGCCATTCCCCCTGCACAAATTTCAGTTCCTCCATCTATCCCATATTTCCATGCATTTATGGTCCTAGGATTATCCATCTCTGAATCTGATATCTGATGGTGGTCAAGTACTATCCAATCTTCTCCAAGACTTTGGTCTAAATTATTTGCAAATCCTCCTCCAAGGTCAGTAATGACATGGAACTCCCTTGAGTCATTTTTTAGAGAATCAATTACATTTTGACTAAATTCTTTTGAAGTTCTCAATGTGCATTTTGCCCCCGCTCTGATTAGGGCTTTTGTGATAATACTTCCTGAGGTTAATCCATCACAATCGATGTGGGTTGTAACAGAAATTGATTTTTGTGATTTAATACAATCTGAAATTTTATCTTTGAAAAACGAAAGCGATTCTTCAAGAGAATTTGCCATTATTCTAATTGGGCTACCACGGATTTATATTTCCAGTTTTGAGGAATTCTGCCAATTCTTTTGTAATATACTGATAATCTATGTACCTTGGCTTCAATCAATTCAAGAGAACGGACATTTCTTCTGTCTCCTTTGTTTTCCTTTAGGTGTTTTTGTAGACCTACTGCTTTTTTCACAATATTTTCTAAATCTTCTGGCATCTCGGCCATTAGATCATTTTCTTGAAGAATTTCTCCTACAGTTTTTTTTGTAATGGGTTTGATCAAAGGAATTGAATGCTGATCTCTTAACTTAATTCCGATTTGGCTTGGAGTCAATCCATCTTTTGCATACTTTACCACTAATTCTTCGATCTCTTTTGGACCAAGTGATATCCATGAAGGAGCACGTAGTGTTGCTGGCCTAATAGAGTGTGACTTTCCATGTCTATGCGTATGCATACGTCCCATGAGGCGACTAAATCTAGAACAAAATTAAACGTTACTTATTCGGATCTCGTACATAGTATCCGAAAATTGGGGTTCAGAATAAAAGTTAAATAAGTACACTGGCTTCAAAACGACAGGTAAACGGTATGAACAGTAAAGTACTATTAACAGCATCCTTACTCGCTGTATTTGTCGTAGGAACCTTTGGTGCAAGCTCAATTGCTTTTGCACAATACATGGGTAACGTTGGCCAAGGCGGAGAAACCGGAGCATACACCTTAGAAGAGGCTTTAGAAATTCAGAAAAGAAGAGTTGAAGCCGCACAAGCAAACCCAGCTTCTGGATCAGGTACACCTTATCTTGATGCAAGTGGTGTAGGTGGTGCAGCAGTAATTTCTGCAGCAGTCTTTGGTGGTATTGCAGCAGCTTTCTTCCTTAAAGGCAGATCTGGCAAATACGCAGCAATGGGTAGAGGATAAACAAATACCAATACTTTTCTTATTTTATTAGATATCTCTTAGTGAAGATACTGATCTCGTACTTTTTGATAATAACAGAAATGTATATATCGCAGAAATTGAGCCAAAATATACAATGACTCCTATCGTAGGAACTTTCCTAAGCATCTTGTCATCAGTGACAGGACAATTAGGACCAAACTATGATCCATTATTCTACGATGTAATGATCTACATCTTTGGTACCATGATGTTCACAATATTCCTCTTGGGAATTATCTCATTCTGGTTACGTGTACACGGATGGTCTTACAAGGACAACCGTGAGAGATGGATCGATGAATTAGACAGACACTTTGAAAGAGAAGGTATCGGTCTTATTCCAGACAACGGTAAATACTGGTAAAACAACTTCCTTTCTTCTTTTCATTATTTTTAATAATTTACAAGAATACTTTGTTCATTTTTTCTAATTTTTCAAAGTCTGAAAAACTATTTTTCTGGAAGGAAGTCTTTGTCCTTTGCCTCATCGTAAGCTTTTGAGGTGAACTCTGCTCTGTAAAGATATCCGTCTTGCAGTGGATGGTTGATAAAGTGTTCAGACTCTTTTCCATTCACAAATATCTTTGATTTTGACTGGTCCATGTCTCTAAGAGGGAAATCCCACATCCATAGAAAATGTCCGATTTCAAAGGGGTATTCCTCTACCCATTCGGCATAAATTGTTCCATCATTGGTTAGGGTGTATAATGTTCTCTTACAGTCTCCTTCCTGAAATCCAATATTTGCTGGAATTTCTGCTTTTTCGCCATCTACAATTAATTCTAAAGTTGCCTTGATTTTATAGGGCGTATTTCTATCATTGATGCATACTTTTAGAGGATTATCTGAGTTTAGAGTCTGCTGAACAAATGTACTGGCAGCGGCAACTGAAATTCCAATTATAGCTGTGATTAAAAGAAATTTTAACGTCTTTTTTCGTTTGTATGGATCTCCCATACCGGGCCAAATCATATGCTCTCTGTCGGAAGATTACTTAAAGTCGTTTCCATCAATCATCCATTATTTCGATTGTATCTAATTGGTCTTGATTATCAGCTAGAAAATATGTGATGGCATCTGAATCAATTTCCAGCCATTCAGAGTCTCCACAATATGGTAGAAAATCCTCCACAAATAGATCGTTTGGTCCTGTAAGGCGAACAATAAACTGCTCTTTTTTGGAATTTATTGGAAATGGTAATTTTAGGACTTTACCTCTTTTTTGATTTTGAATATTTACTTTGTAATTGTCATTTCTAAATTCGACTTTGCCAAAAAAATAACTCTGAAAAATATCAAGTTTTTCAATTTTAAAAGTAAGCATG
>JAICHE010000100.1 GCA_025922755.1 Nitrososphaeraceae archaeon | reverse complement strand
TGGTTGATTTTTAGAAGATTAGATAAATCGATAGTCTTCTTTTACTGTGTTTAGGACAAGATGGGTTACAGTATTTTCAACATTGGGTATGCTTGATACCTTCTTTACAAATTTGCTTAATGATTTTCTGTCCTTGAATTTCCCAACGACCATGATATCGGCAGTTCCCGTAATATCATAGACTGCACATACATTTTCAGTTTTTGCAATTTCATCTTCAATTTCCACCATCTTTCCTTTGGTAGTAGTTACTTCTATAATTCCTGTAATGTCATATCCCAAGGCCCCATGATTTAGTCTCACAGTATAACCCTCGATTATTTTTTTTTGTTCAAGTTTTTTTATTCTTGAAATCATAGTTACAGTTGAGACGTTTAATTTATGAGCCAACTGTCTTGCAGATTGTCTGGCATCAACAAGAAGATGTTTTAGTATTTTTTCATCTTTTTCATCAAAATCCATGTATTCTATTAGGTAAAAAATTATTTAAGAATTTACAGTTTTACCATACAGTCTTTATTGTTTTTTTAATAATAGTAAATGTTCCTTCATAATTGAATATAGATAGATAATTGATTTGTATTTCATGATTGACTGTATTCTAACTAAAATTTTTACTTTAAAATTTACTGAGTCAAATCAACAAAGATTTGTTTTGCTGCGACTAAGTTATTTTCAATATCAAATGCAAGACCATACAGTACTGCAATTGAGCCGTTTGGAAAAGGAGTCACATTTTCAAGAACAATATTGCTTTCAGTTGTAGATTCAGCCATGTTTGGAAAACAACTAACACATCCTATTTGATACGAGGAGACACTGGCATCCTCATTCCATGTAATTTGTACTGTAGCAGTGTTATTGGAATACTCTAAAACAGAAGTCTGAATTTCTCCTAGAGGTTCAGCATATGCCATACCCATTCCAAATACAATCAAAGGAAGTATCAAAAATAGTCCTCTCATCAGATCTTCTGAATTTGATATTATCTTTTAACATTTACTATACAAATTCGAGTTTATTTGTGCCTAAAAGAAAAATTTCATCAGGTTGGAATTGGATGTTAATCTATAGTAATCAAAAAGAAGAAAGATTCAGAGGTTATTCAAATTTTGAGTGTTAAGAATGCCTAGCCTTTAGGATTTCAAGAATTTTATCAATAAAGTCCTTGACCAGATACAAAATGTTTGAAAAATATCGTTTTGGGTTCTCATAGTGAGCAGAGTCCCAGTATACAGATGGGCTGTTATCCTCAGAAAGCTTGACCCTCAGATAATTCCTAGGTTCATCTTTTCCTCGTTTTCCAGCATTTTTTAGAAGAGAATCATATGACTCTAAATTTTGTTGATTTCTAATCTCCCACAATCTACTACTTGCACGGTTCCAAAAGTGCTGGTATTTTACCGGACCTCTAGTTTCATACTCTGCATGAAACCCTATTACATCATAACCATAACGGTTTAGACCTTCATTGAATTCCTTATCTGAAATTACTTTTTCCTCATGTATTGGTTTTTGAAAATATTTTTCAAACTCTTCTAAAATTCTAATGTTTTCAGGATTGTCTTTTTTGCTAAGAGCACTCATGATTTCAGAAGGATTAATTTGATTGGAAGACAGCCCTAAATCTAATTTTTTATTGATTTCTGCAAAAATCAAATCCAATGCAGCATTAGTATAAAACAAAAATCCATCAATTGCAATTTCATTTGAAATTTTATCTTTAGGAAAAATATCAAGTGGAATTGCAGTAGGGATTTTTTCCAAATTAATTTCAGCATAAAAAAGTCTGTACTGAACGGAATCAATTAGAGTATTTTTTTCATTATTGGTATTTAGACCAGATTCCATTTGGAGTTTTTTGCAAAAACTAGATTAAAATAATTGTTGTTAATTTTTTCGAGTCTTACATGGTTTTAAGATCTTGATTTTGAAATAAAAAAAGAAGCTAGTTGCTTCCTATCAAGAATATCACGCTTGCAGTTGTTGTAATATCTTGGTCTGATGAAAATACAGGCGTGGATGATTTGAAAGCAGCATCTTCTGCAAACGCTCCTGAAGCACTAAAAACTGGTATTGGAGGAGGTATGCCAAATTCTGACAGAGTCACTGCTTTAACCCCAATTATCTTATGGTCAAGAGGGGCAAGTGCATTTTCAGCTTTCTTTTTTGCATTAAGAACTGCTTGTCCTAAAAGGTCATCCTTTATCTCTAGTTGTTTCTCTGGAGAAAGAGTAAATGAAACATTGTCTACCCGGTTTGCCCCTGAAGAAACACCACCATCAATAATGTCAGCTGCTTTGTTTAGTTGTGCAGTCTCCACAGTAATGGTGTTTGTTACTCTATATCCGACCAATTCTTGAGTGTATTTTTCAGTAACAGAGTCCCTATAGCTGTCATAAATTGGATAGATGCTAATTCTAGAGGTGCTAATATCATCTTCAGATACTCCCAATGACCTTAGCGTATTTACGATTGAGGTCATGGACTCTGAATTTGCAACTAATGCATCCTTTGCTGATTTTTCTTGGGTTTCAACCCCAAACGTAATGACAAGCAAGTCAGGATCAACTGAAGTTGTGGCAGTTCCAGTTACAGAAATAACCTTTTCACGTGATGGAAAAGGCGTCGTCTGAGCTTCTGCCTGATTTTCAGAAAGCGTATTTACAGTAATTGCCAAAACAATTATCGTTCCAACAATTGCTGAAATTGCAATTTGTTTGTTCATAAAAATATGAATTAAAATCAGTATTTATTAAATCTGAAAATTTTCAGTTTTGTAAACTCAAAAAATTGTTTCTTTAAATAACAAAATCATGTTGGATTAACATTGGGTCTTAGAGATATTGCATTAAAAGAAGAATATCGTTCCGATCGAGACGACATTGTTGCAGAATTCTTCTTTCCTTGTCTTAGTCATTGTATAGAATATGATAGATGCGTGGATTATCTTTCAATCCAAACTTTGGTGACAATAGCCATGGCATTTGAGAATTTTTCCTCAGGGGGAGCTAAATTACGCTTGGTAACCGGCCTCAGGTTCAAGAGTTCAGAACTTGAGATTTTGACCAAGTTGTTTTCAGACAAATATACCAAGAGATTTGATGGTGCATTAATCAAAGACTCCAAAATTCAAAAATTACAAGACATTGTAAACAAAGGACAAATTGAACTTAAAGTAGCAATTCCAAATTCAGAGCAAGTGACAGACTCGTTTTCTGAAAGAATTGGTTTGTTTTTAGATGAACATGATCAAATTGTTGCATTTACTGGAACCTCTAAAGAATCCTTTTCTACTCAAACTCGAGATTTTGAGTCTGTAGATGTTTTTACATCTTGGAATGATAAATCAAGGGTTGAAAGAAAAATGAAAGATTTTGAGGAATTGTGGGAAAATAAAACAAAGTATGTCGAAGTCTACGATTTTCTTTATGCTGCAGAAAATAATTTAGTAAAATATTCTTCAGAGTGGGCGTACAACGTCTAAATCTGAAAGGATTCTTCTAATCTAGATTTGTTTTGATAAAAATTCATTCTGTTGATTTTATAATAGATTACTTCTCCTCTTCTCTCAATTACTGCGATGATTGGCTCTTTTCCCATTTGTGTTATTTCTTCAATCTTTTTTTGAAGATTTCCCATTTTTTCCTGTTGACCCTCATTTAGTCCAAAAACCAAAAATTTAGCTCCTTTTTCACCAAAGTGTCCCCTTTCATAAACACGAAAGTCAGAACCAAATCCAAAACCATCTTTTACAACATAACCTCTGTTCCGTAAATCTCTATAAATTAAAAATTTTGTAAGTGCTTCTGAATCTTGTTTTTGACATATTGCCATAAAGGAATCAAAATCAATTGCTTTTTTGCCTTTTTTTAAAATTAATTTATCAGAGTAAAGAAGGTACAGAGATTCGAAAAATTTTAAGAATAATTTACCATCTTCTGTTTCACCATATCCTTTTAGTTCTAATTCATGAATCATATCTTTATTAGAAATTTTAGTTTGATCAGAAATTAGTTCTCCTTCAACTAATGGGGTCTCATCCATGATTAAGACAATTTCTTATGTCCCTATTTATGTTGAGTTTTGGTAAAAAACTATTTTTTGAATAAAATTTGCGAATTAATCAAAATCATCATCAAACCCCTCCGCATCGGGATTGAGAACTCCCAAATGGTACAAAATTAGGTAATTATGATCCATAGTAGATGCTCACGTTCTTTGAATTTAATAATATGACAGTAAGAAAATAATACAACTAAATCAAAAATTACAAAATTCTAACAAATTAAACTACAACGATTTCTTTTTTGTATGATTCTCGTGAGGACATACCTCCATTTCCAGGATCTATCTTTTGTTTTGGATTTAAGGATGTGTCATGATGACAGTTTTTGTTACAAACTGGGCAGAATTTTCTATCTAGAACTATGCATTGACAAATATGGTTTTTCAGGTATGCTTGTGCAGCTTGATTCCATTCCCCAGTGCCATTGCAATAAACACAGACGTAGGATGAGGTTTTACCTACTCCTTTGCAAAAATCACAAATATCATCTAACATCTCTACTTATCGCCCTTAATGCAACCCTTAGAAATTCAATATATTTGAATATGTAGGTCTAGGTTCTTCTAATCGATTCGGAAGGTAGTCATATTTTCCTTGTCTAACCGTTAAAATATGGGCGTTTGAGTTTGATGATATCATGCATGGTGCTAATTACAGAGATGGAACTGGACAACCATTTACCAGAAAAAAATACATCAAAGGCAAACCACAAATAAAAATTGCAAAGTTTCAAGGTGGAAAGAAAGCAACCTACGAGTATTGTGTTCAATTACTCATGAATGAAAAGGTCCAGATTAGACATATGGCAATAGAGGCATGCAGATTAGCAGCAAATAAAACATTAGAAAAAACAACAGGAGAATCAGGATATTACTCTAGATTACGAATTTATCCACACAACTTACTCAGAGAAAATAAAATGATTGCAGCAGCTGGTGCAGATAGACTTCAAGAAGGAATGAGAAGAGCTTGGGGAAAAGCAGTAAGTTTGGGAGCAAGAGTAAATCAAGGCCAATGCATAATGGAACTATATGTTAACAGCACACATGTAGATGCTGCAAAAAAAGCTCTAAAAGGTGCTTGTGTAAAACTACCAGGAACACCAACAATCAAAGTTCTTGATCATAACAAACCATCACCATAGGTTTTCAAAATCAGATTTTCTGTTTTTCAAATATTCTACAAATTCATTGAATTCTTCTTTAGTAGGTTCCCTATC
>JAICHE010000099.1 GCA_025922755.1 Nitrososphaeraceae archaeon | reverse complement strand
CTTTTTTCTTTGCTTTTGATTTGTTTGAGGTTTTACTCATGCACGTAAATGACTTGGAACGAGTTAAGGATTGTGTATGAATTATCTTGATTTAATTACCTTATTCTAACTTTATTTTTCTAATAACCTCTCTGCCTAGTTCTTCATCTTTTGCAACTAATTCTTGAAGTTTTGTCTTTTTATTTTTCTATATTCTTAAGTTATATAAAATTTCAAAGGTTATAGACCTAGATAATGGACAAAGAGTGGTTACGAGTAAAAAGCGGAAGGAGTAAAGGCTGTAGAGATTGCATCAAACATAGATGTATCCCAAGTAGCTGTTCTTGTGATTGTCATAAGTAATACTTAGAATTCGAGATTTGAAATTATTTTTTGGAATTAATAGACTGAATCACATAACGGACAAATCTGTTTTTCATGTATTTTGATTAAAGGCACCGTGAATTGCTCCTTTGAACATTTTGAACACTTGTTTACCCCACTCACGTTTTCTTGCCAGACTAATGATATTTAGTGAATTGTAAGTTAGAGTTTTTTCAGACTGGATTCGATTCTATCATAAACCCTGTCATAACATTCCATCAAACTTGACTCCTTTATGTGGGAGATACGTGAGATCTCCTTGAGACTTATTGGCTCCCCCCTTAGACAGGAAACTGCAAAAATGCAGATTGCTGAAATCAGATAAGGTGACTCATATTTGAAAAAATCTTTTTCAGCAAGATCCTCGTGCAGTTTTTGTGAATAATCCAATGTATCCATACTTAGTTTCATTTCTGACTGGAATTCTTTGTAAATGACTTCGATCTTTCCTTTACTCAACTATTTGACTATTCAGTTTCCAGTAATACATTGTTCACTGTTCAAAAAAAATCCACATCACCTTAAATGGAAATCTTAAAAATAATTAATCTGGGAAATTAGTTCAAATTGGACAAACACCAGTTATAATGAAAATAAAGAAACAGTATTTTTTGTGAAGGTTCTTCATATCGATGATTCTCCTGAAATTTGTGGCCTTTATGCGGATATGTTTGAAGCAGACAATCATACCTTTCAAAGCGTAAATGATGGAAAACAAGGACTCAAACTAGTCACGCAAAACAATTACGACTTGATTTTACTAGATATGTGCATGCCAAGGTATGGTGGGATGGACTTTTTGAAAGACCTGAAACAAAAGCGCCCATCTGAGCTAAAAAAGGTAATAATTACAAGCGTGTTGCAATTCAATGAAACCCAGACTAAGGAATTAATGAAATACGGGGTTCATGCCATTGAAGAAAAACCAAAAGATCTCCAACAGCTAGAACGAATACAAAAAGACATGTGGCTTCGATAAAATCAAGATTTTAAAATTATTCTTTGGGAAGCACACCAAAATGAATGAAACCTTAATTTTCATGAAAGATAATTAGAAAATATTGGTTTGTCTTAGATGTGATGGAAAAGGTGAGTACATGAATGAATTCGGTCTAATGGAAAAATGTGAGTCATGTCAAAGAGCTAACATGACTTTTGAAAAGGCAGATGATCAAAACCCTGGTGATTAATGTTGAATTCTTTTCTTTGCTGTTTTTTCTTTGATATAAATTAAAAAATAACACTTCATATTAACCAAATTCAAATAAACAAAAAATGACACATAATACACTAATTTCCATTCCATCTGAATCTGAAATTTCTCCATCTGAATGGTTATTGCTAAACCAATTTCTTCACAAGATAAAACAAATTGACACCACATGTGTATCAGTATACTATCCGTACGGAAAAGGAGCCGAATTTATTTCTCTTCTAGAGGAGACAAAAAGAAATCCCTCCATTGAAAACATCGAATCTGGAATTGAAAAAAGAATTGGACAATTAAGGAAAAACCCGTCATCTGTTGGAAAATTTACAAAAACACTTTGTATTTTTGGATGGATAAAAAATGGGAAAGTGCAACTCATGGAGATTGGAACTTCCAAAAAACTACCTTATGTTTACATGCTTAGCAAAAGACCCTTTATCAAACCCTTCAATGACTTGTTAGAGACACAACACAATGTTGTGCTAGTCACACTTGACCAAAAGTCAGCTAGAATTCAAAAATTTATTGGAAATGATATAGTTCAAGAAGCATCGCTGAGAATTGATCTTCAGGGAAGGCATAAAAAAGGAGGACAAAGCCAAGGAAGATTTTTGCGAGCAAGACAAACCAAAATCCATGTTTTTTACAAAAAAGTTGCAAACAAAGTCAGGACAATGAGCCTGAATTCAGAACTGATCTTACTTGGTGGAATCGGCCAGGCAAAAACTGAGTTTTTTGATGAACTAGACTCTGAACTGGCCAAAAAATCTAGATTTGTAGAAAATCTGTCCTTTTCAACTTCATTAACTGATGTTTACAAAAAAATCATTACTCACCTTTACCACCACAGAAAAAAACATGTTACAGAAACAATCGATAAATATGAACAACTGGTCAAATGCAAATTAACTGCAAAAAGAAACGATGTTATTTTTGAGGCCTTAAAACTTGGAGCAGTAGATACATTAATTGTTTCTGCCAACTATCACTCTGAACCTAAATTCAAAAACATAATGAAAATGCTTGAAATTGCAAAATACACAAAATCTAAGATTGAGTTTGTATCATCTCCAAAAATAATTGAAAAATTAGAACTCAACGGCTCGGTTTTGGCAATTCTTAGATATGCAATTAAATGAAAAATTGTTCAAAAAAATTGTATGATTTTTACTAGTTGTTTTCATTGACAAAATCTACTATTGACATGATTTTGCCCATTTCAACTAGATGACCATAGCTTTTTCCTTTGCTGGTTTTCAAAGGAGCATTGCCTACACTGATGAACAGAAGGTTTCCTTTATCAAGAGGTATTGTTATCCTTTTAATTTTCTCATATGCTGCAATAGTGTAAAGTCCTCTACCTACGATGTTAGTTACTTTTGCTCGCTCTTCCCAAGCTCCCACTGCTCTTTGTAGTGTTTTTTTAGTGTCTGCAAGTGGCACAATATTTCTAATACCTGTTCTTTGACTATGCCACAGAATTTCTCCTTTGGAGTTACAAACCGCTGCAAATCTGACGTCTTTATTAAAATCCATCAGCATGTTAAGTAGTTGTTCATATTTTTCCAATAACCTGTGTTATTTTAAGTGGATAATAAGTTATTCTAAATCGAAATTTTTTAAAATTAGCTGCAATATTGCCTTTCCGGGATTAATTTCAACTTCCGTAAAGATGGGAGAAACATCCTCTTATCGAATGGTATTTCAAAAATAATGGTGTAACTTCCAAAAGATTCCCCTTTATCGATGGTAAAATAATCCAATCTTTGGTAAACATGGGTTCATTACAAAATTTAAGAAAAATCCACATACAATTCCAAAAAAACTGAATATCTTGACTTCAACTAGATTTGTTGCTCTTTAGTCTCTCTTATTCGAAGTTACAATCAATTTTTGTCTTCTTTTTTTAATCACAAATATGGGGATTGCTATGATTGATGATAAAACAACAAAGAAAATTAGAATCGAAGTATAATCATTTACAAATATTTTTGTATCAAACCAAGCTTTTGGCAATACTGTAAAAAAATCACCTCCAGAAAAGTCTTCTATAGTTCCTACTGCCAAGCTATACTTTCCACTCTGATTTCTTTCATCCATCACTATGATGTAGTATTTCCCATCACCAGGAATTTCTGTTTTAATTTCTTGTCTTTCCCAATAGGTCACCTGTCCGAATGGTTCGTAGAATTCTTTTCCAGGATATTCTCCTTCATACGGATACTTTTCTGTGGCAAGCTGGGACTCCATATTGACAATTTCCTCTTGAATAAATCTAGGATCAACTAAAACAATTGTTGGTGCATACTCTTCTAATCCTTGAATTTTTGGAATTACAATACTCGCATAAAATGAGTCGCCCTTCTTTGCTTCAAAGGAATAGTATTTTGCCTCATTTGCCCCTAAATTCTCATAGATTGCCCACGAAATCGTGTGATCGGGAATTGGAAGGGCCATATCAAAACTTCTGTGGTTATCATCATGTGAAATAAGTTTGTGACCATAGGCAGGGCTAGTTACGATAATTGATAGCGCTATCACCAAAACAAGAATAAGTTTCATACAGTTTTTTATGCTAATTAGTATATTAACTTCCGAAGATCGTTTCTTAGTTAGCACTAGTTTCTTAATTGAGCACTATTGATATAGGAAAACAGCGAATATATGATATGAGTCTAACTTTGATACAGAAATGCAAAAATTGTAAAAAATATTATTCTGAGTGGGGATGTGATTTTTGCTATTCCAAAGTTGTTATAAAGAGCTTGAGGTAATTCTTAGTGTTAATATTGACAAATACAGATTCTATTGAAAATGTTTCAGATAATAAAATTCCCATTAGACTGGGGTGCTTAAAACCCTCTGGTCCACCTTTGATAATTTCTTTATGGTATGTCGTCAGAGAAGAAAAAATCTACTGTGCTACACAAAGCACCGCAAAATTGGTGTCTTATCTGAGAAAAAACCCCATATGTGGTTTCGAAATAGCTGCTGACAAACCTCCATACAAAGGAACACGTGGAGAAGGTACTGTGAAAATAATATCTGAAAAGGGACCTGAGATTCTTGATGTTTTAATTGATAAATATTTGGGGAAAAAAGAGTCTACCTTATCTAAATTCCTTAAACAAAAAGCAAGTTCGGAAGTGGCAATTGAAATAACTCCTCAGAAAATCTTTCATTATGATTACACCCAAAGAATGAAAGATATTTGATACCAAACAAATGATCTCTAAAAAACGAAACCAATTTCTTAATACATTTTATTTTTTTATAAATTTAATCGTCAATTCGATTTATAAAATTAGCACTATGTACAGTTATTAGCATTAGTTAAATAATATTTTAACTAAAATATGGTATGAAACTACAATATTCAAACGAAAGAAAATTGGTGGCTAGTTGCCCAGAATGCAGATCTGGAAGCCTTGTTTTAGTTACTGCAACTTTAGGTTCAAAGTCTAAAGACGCCTTAGGCTGTAAACTATGTAAATTCTCTATATGGGTGGATGAATACAAGAAACTCCTTTATTCGCGCTAATTAAGGGGAAAAATGTAATATGCCACACATAGTTTTTGGGGAGAAAATCGACCTTTTGCAGGTGTATGAAAATTTTCAGCCAATATTTCAAAAGTCTGAAAATATAATTAGAATAAAAGAAATTTACTTGAATCCAACCAAAAATAATGCGTTAATTTCAGCACTAACTATTGACAAAACAAACCAAGATTTCTTT
>JAICHE010000098.1 GCA_025922755.1 Nitrososphaeraceae archaeon | reverse complement strand
GATGGGTAAATATCTTCGATGAGATTAATCAAGGAATATTGCAATACATGGAAAAAAAAGGAATTTCAAAAATTGAGGAGATGGTTGGACTTGCAAAGAAATCTTAATCATACAAAAATATGTACAATTGAAAAAGTAATTGATGAAACACCTACAGTTAGAACCCTGGTTTTTTCCGATGATGTGATGTCGAATGTTTTACCAGGACAATTTGCCATGGTTTGGATTCCTGGAATAAATGAATTGCCAATGAGCGTTATGATATCTAATGACACCGGAAAGGCAGCATTTACTGTAAGAAAACATGGTGCTGCCTCTACAGGATTGTTTAATCTTAAGGAAGGACAACAAATTGGAGTCCGTGGTCCATA
The DNA here is from genome assembly GCA_025922755.1 of Nitrososphaeraceae archaeon. Classification (GTDB taxonomy): domain Archaea; phylum Thermoproteota; class Nitrososphaeria; order Nitrososphaerales; family Nitrosopumilaceae; genus Nitrosomaritimum. The sequence goes on along the minus strand of JAICHE010000098.1, from coordinate 4,939 downwards.
TGGAAATTCTTTTGATCTAAAACATGGTAAGGTTCTACTTGTAGGTGGTGGAACGGGACTTGTTCCGATGATGAGATTAATTACAACTGTCAAACCCACAGATGATGTAACATTATTGATTGGTGCAAAATCTGAAAACGAAGTCTTTTTTGAAGATTTAGCTAATGAATTATTGAAAAACAACAAGCATAAAGTAATCGTTACAACTGATGATGGATCTTATGGAGAAAAAGGGTTTGTTACAGACATGGTTGAAAAATTATTAGGCCGAGAAAATTTTGATGCAGTATATACCTGTGGGCCAGAAATTATGATGTACAAAACCGTTCAAATTGCAAATTCAAAGAAAACCTTTGTACAAGCAAGTCTTGAACGAATGATGAAATGCGGTGTAGGAATATGTGGAAGCTGCTGTGTTGGAGAAGACTTGGTTTGTCGTGATGGAACTGTTTTTGATGGCGATCATCTTGCCTCCAACAAAGAATTTGGTCATTTTTTCAGAAATAAGGCTGGGATTTTAGAAAAATATTAGGTTTAACCAGCAAGGTTTAAAATAAATCATGAAATTATTGCCGTGAAGGAGATGGGCAATCCAAAAATTGTTCTAACAGCTGATAGAACCCTTATGTCACCATATCGTGGCTTGTCTTTAGCCACATTTTTTGGATGTGCTCCTGCAATAGACCCACACCGAGACAAAAACAGCTTTTGGTACAAAATTTTAAAAAATCAAGTTACTCCAAAAATCCTTTTTGATTTTATTTGCAATTATATTCCACATACTAATGGAGTTGCTAATTTTGCTCCGTACGGTCTAAGAAAATTGGAGGCAGGTTTACTCCGAGATGGATTTAGACGAGATGAAGTTGTTGTAGCACACCCTGACCATATTGAGAAATTTATTGGTCCTGACACCCAAGTGGTTGGAACATATGAAATGGATCCTCTTGGAATGGGGCCCGTAACTATGACCTTTACTTATGGTCGAAAACAAATTTCATATGATGAGTTGTATAACACCGAACTCCATCACAGAATTAAGGCAGCCAAAGAAAAAACTGGAAGTAAAGCCAAAGTAATTTCAGGAGCATCTGGAACCTGGCAGTACAATTATGATCCAGAAAAAATTCAGGAATTTGGAATTTATGCTATCTTAGAAGGAGAGCTTGGGGGAATTGCCCCTGAAATTGATGGACATGCGGGAAGGTTCTTCAACTATTTGATTAATGGTGATTTTGAAAATATGGATCCTTTCAGAAAAAGAAGTGATTTTAAAGTAAACATAAAAGAATTTGAAAGAAACGGAAAAAAAATTCACGGGAGATTTGTGAACTTTTGGGATAGACCTGATCTTGAAGAAATTCCAGACATTGTAGAACCTAGCATGCATGGAATGGTAGAAGTTATGAGAGGTTGCGGCCGAGGTTGTAAATTCTGTGACGTTACCTTAAGATCACTACGTTACTATCCTCCAGAGAAAGTAAAGAAGGAGATTGAAGTAAATATGAAAAAAGGAGGTTCTACTTCGGCTTGGATTCACAGCGATGATATCTTTGTCTATGGAATGGATCCCAGAACTGCAAAGGGAATGGAACCAAACCGTGAGGCTCTAGAAGAACTCTTTACTGCAATCATGTCTACCGGAGTAAAACACACCAATCCAACACATGGAACCTTGGCAGGTGCAATTGCCGATGAGAAGTTAATTCCTAACCTATCTCGAATCATCAAATCTGGCCCAGACAATATGACTGGTGTTCAGGCTGGATTTGAAACGGGAAGCTTGAGGCTAATTGAAAAATATGCCGATAGAAAACTGGCTCCATATCATCCAGAAGAATGGCATTGGGTTGTTAAAGAAGGAGTAAAGACGCTTAACAAACACTATTGGGTTCCAGCATTTACCTTGATTATGGGACTGGATAATGATGAAACCCCTGAAGATTCATGGGAGACAATTAGACTGATTAGTGAACTTGAACACGAACAACCGGGTTCTATGTTTACTACTACTGCATTAACTTTTGTACCAATTGGTCTGCTTGAAAAATCTGATTTCTTCAATATTGGCAATGAAATGACTCCTGCCCAGTTAGGAGTATTGTATAAGACTTGGCAACACAACTTCAAATACGGAATTCAAAAATTCATGAACAAAACTGGAGCAAAAGGTCCTCAAAAATATCTGTTCAATGGAATTGCAAGAGCACTTGGAGGAGTGCCATTGGGTGCAATGGAAAGATATGCCAGAAACAAGAGCAGAGAACACGAACAAGTAATAGAGAAAGTCAAAGCCAAATATTGGTAATTTCCAAATACATAAATTCAATAAGTAACACGTTTAATCATGGCAACTCACGGTTCGCTAACTAAAGCAGGAAAAGTTAGAGGTCAAACTCCTAAAGTAGAAGGACGAAAAATTACAGGTACAAATTCTAGTCTCAGAAACAAAAGTAACTTTAGAAAGCGATTTGTGTTAGGAAGATTTCCTGGACAAAACAAACCTGGTCAAAGAAGAAAGAAACGATAGTCTTCATTTATTTTATCGATCTCAACACGATCAAATCTTAAAACAATAAGGTTATAAAGTACCGTACCGTACTATACCGTATGGAAGATTTAAGATTAGATAGTTTGGCAGGTGTAGGACCTGTAACTACAAAAAAATTAGCTGACGCAGGAATTCATAATATTATGGATCTTATCGTTAGAGGTCCAGTAGAAATTTCAGATATTACTGGAATGGAAAAAGACACTGCAGAAAAAATCGTAAATAAAGCTCGTGAACACTTAGTTGAAGGAGGTTTAATTTCTAAAGATTTTGTAAGTGCAAGTGAAATTTACAAACGAAGACAAGACATTGGTCGAATTACAACCGGTACTAACTGTCTGGATACCTTATTTGATGGGGGTATTGAAACACAAGCACTAACTGAAGTTTATGGTGAATTTGGATGTGGAAAGACACAACTATGCCTTACCATGTGTGTTCAAGTTCAAAAATCAAAAGAAGAAGGTGGCTTAGAAGGCGGTGCAATATACATTGATACTGAAAACACCTTCAGACCTGAAAGGATTGTATCTATTGCAAATGCAAATGGAATGGATCCGCAAAAAGTTCTTGACAATATCATAGTTGCACGTGCATATAACAGTGCACATCAAACATTAATTCTTGAAGAAGTAGGACCTTTAATTGAAGAGAATAATATCAAACTAATTATTGCAGACTCTGCAGTTGGATTATTCCGTGCTGAATATCTGGGAAGGGGAACTCTCTCAAACAGGCAACAAAAACTAAATCATTTTGTTCATCTGTTATCCAGAATAGCAGAAACCTACAACTGTGCTGCAATTGCAACAAATCAAGTTATGGCATCCCCTGACGTCTTTTTCGGAGATCCAACTCGTCCAATAGGTGGCAATGTAGTTGCACATACAAGTACCTATAGAATCTACTTTAAGAAATCAGGTAAGAAAAGAATTGCAAGAATGGTGGATAGTCCTCATCATCCTGAAGAGGAAGTAATTTTCGCTCTAGGTGAGGCAGGAGTTATGGATCCAGAAGATACTGAAAAGAAAACAAGAAAAACCGCTGCAAAAAAAGAAACAAAAAAGACAACAAAAAAGACGGCAAAGTCAGACGAAACACCAGAAGTTTCTGTAACTGAAACACCAGAAGTTTCTGTAACTGAAACACCAGAAGTTTCTGTAACTGAAACACCAGAAGTTTCTGTAACTGAAACACCAGAAGTTCCTATACTTGAGACTGCAGAAGTAACAACTGATGGAAGCTCAGAATTGACTACTGTTGAGGCGCCAGAAACATTGGCATTAGCTGAAGCACTTGACGAAGAATTCAGTGATTCTGAACTCACTGACGTATAGAGATTTTTTCTCTTTTTCTCTTTGTTTTAAATAATTCAATTAAATTTTGTAAAAATGTATGGTGTATCTATTGGTTGATCAAATGTCCATACTGAGGGCGAAACAATTGTTTTAATTACATTCAAGTTATTTTGCTCAATTACTGATTTCCATCCTCCTTCTGACATGTCATTTGACAATGTCCCAGGAAAATATTTTTTAGAATACGTTCCAGCAAATGTCATTCCCGTATTTTTTTTAAGATTAGGTATTTTTTCTAATTTTTCAATAATGCTATTTGCCAAGATATCTCCTCCCATCTGAGCAAGACCTCCGATGAAAAAAACTGGTTTCTGAAGATCTATTTTTGCATAATCAAACTCAACGGCATCTTCACAATTTGGATTAAAATCAATTTTAGTTGAAAAAGTAATTAGTTTTTGTAATTTTACAAGAGATTCATCAACTTCAATTGAAAAAGGTTCTAAATCTAGAATTTTTGCACAATATGAGATACGTCCATCACCTGAACCAATATCAAGTAATTCTTTAAATTTTAGATCTTTTGCAGCATGAGCAATAATGTAAGCAGTTAGTATCCATGTTGGATAAAATGGCTGATAACTTGCTCCTTGACTAATACTGTTTAACCAATATTCATTGATATCTCCCTCATACACCGCGCAAGGGATTTTGTCAATAACTTGTTCATATGAATTATAGTAAATTGGATTTTTTTTTGCAAAATCATGAAGCATTTCCAAGTGTTTTCCTTCTATTGGAAATGTTTCGGATTTGGATAAGGGAATAATTTCTTGGATGTGACTATTTCCTTTGTATGCTTTTACAAATTCCTGTTTTAGATGGCATAAATTCTTTGCAAGTTCTTCAGTCATAGTAAAATGTACTAGAAAAGGGGTTGATAAACTCATTGTAAAGCCCCTCAATGGTAAAATCACTAGTGTGATATCTTGTCATATTGGTCGACAAATTCCTTTGTACTCATAATTTGTCTTAAATGCTCAAACATTTTGGCTTGGTTTTCTATTTCTGTTTTAGTTCTATTGTCTTT